>NZ_JBSFUA010000006.1:0-277412 GCF_053591555.1 Crossiella sp. NPDC003009
TGCCTGATGCCGGCCTCCTGGGCGGCCAGGGTTTCGGCCAGGCGGCCCAGGTTTTCCTGGATGTCCCGGGTTTCGTCGAACGCGGCCCGCATGTCATCGAGCCTGATGCCGGCCTCGGCCATCTTGCGGATCCACAGCAGGCGGATCATGTCGTCGTAGCCGTAGCGGCGGCGGCCGTCCCCGCCGCGCTCGGGCTCGGGAAGCAGACCGATCTGGTGGTAGTGGCGGATGGCGCGCGGGGTCGTTCCGGCGAAGGCGGCCGCGTCACCGATCTTGACCTGACGGGGCGGCGTGACGGAGGGGTACATCGCAACGGAACCTTTCGTGCTGTGGTGCCGCCAAGGACAGCACATGCCGCTACGGCAGGTGCAAGACATGCCGCTACGGCAGGTGCAAGACATGCCGCTACGGCAGGTGCAAGCGAAGTTCTCTAGACCGCGCGACCGCTGGAACGGGTGAGCCACCGTTGCTCGTGCTGCCCGCCCCACCTGGTGCTCCTAGCGTCGAGGGCAGTCGGGGAAAGCGAGGGAACCCAATGTTCTCGCAGGTCAAGAAGCTCACGCTGGTCGTCGCGGTACTCATGGGCGGGCTCACCGGCACCGCAGCCGCGGCACCGGCGCCGGCGGAGGTCGATCCGATCACGGCGGTGTTGCGGCTGGCCGATGCCGCCGCGCACCTGTGTGACGAGGAGAAGCCGGAACTGGTGACCAAACTCGGCGCGGCGGCGGACAAGGCGCTCGGCGACCTCCAGAAGATCGAGGGCGCGCCGGCGGAGCTGGCCGCGGCCCAGTTCGGGCTGGCCGCGATCCTCAGCGCGGACATCTGCAAGGACATCACCAGCGAGGGCGCGGCCGGGCTGATCGGCACCAAGGACTTCCGGGAGCTGGTGCTGAAGTTCTGCGAGTTCGCGCCGAAGTTGCTGACCTTCCACAAGGCACACGAGAAGGAGGTCAACGAGGTGCTCAGCAAGCTCATGGACGAGATCGCCAAGATCATCGCTGGCACCCGCTAGCCGAACACGTGACAGCGGCCGGTTCCCCAGGGAGAACCGGCCGCTGTCGTGTCCGCGCTCAGCTCATGTGCGCGAACTTCTCGTCCGTGGCCCGCCGGTCCTGCCTGCGCTGCTTGACGTTCTCCACCATCGTGTAGAGCGTCGGCACCAGCAGCAGGGTCAGCACCGTGGAGGAGACCAGGCCGCCGATCACCACGATGGCCAGCGGCTGGGAGATGAACCCGCCGCCGCCGGTGAGGCCCAGCGCCATCGGGATCAGCGCGAAGATCGTGGCGGCCGCGGTCATCACGATGGGGCGCAGGCGGTGCCGCCCGCCCTCGATGACCGCTTCCCGCACGCTCAGGCCGTCCCTGCGGTACTGGTTCATCAGGTCGATCAGCACGATCGCGTTGGTCACCACGATGCCGACCAGCATCAGCATGCCGATCAGCGCCGGGACGCCGAGGGCCTTGCCGGTGATGAGCAGCAGGCCGATCGCGCCGGTGGCCGCGAACGGGATGGAGACCAGCAGGATCAGCGGCTGGACCAGGCTCTGGAAGGTGGCCACCATGATCACGAACACGATGGCGATCGCGACCAGCAGGGCCAGCCCGAGGTCCGAGAACGCCTTCTGCTGCTCCGCGCTGACGCCGCCGATGGTGTAGCTCGCGCCGCCGGGCAGCTTGAGCGCGTCCAGCTTCTGGCGCAGCTGGGTGGTGACCTCGCCCAGGTTCTGGCCGACCGGGGTGGCCTTCACCGTGGCGCTGCGGGAACCGTTGATTCGCTTGATCTGCACCGGGGCGTCCACCTGCTTGACCTCGGCCACCGAGTCCAGCCGGACCGGACCGCCCGCGGTGAGCAGCTGGTACGCCTTGATCTGGTTCAGGTTCTCCGGCGCGGCGCCGCCGGTGAGCTGCACGTCCTGGCGCTTGCCGTCCACCGAGATCTGGCCGACCGTGGCGCCCCGGAAAGCCTGCCCGAGCAGCTGGCCCACCGACTGGTCGCTGAGCCCGGCCTTGCCCGCGGCCTCCCGGTCCAGGGTGACCTGCACCCGCGGAGCGCTGTCGCCGAGGTCGCTGGCCACGTCGGTGACCCCGCTGATGCTCCGCACGGTGTCGGTGACCTGGTCGGCCGCGGTGCGCAGCGCACCGGGGTCGGAGGCCTGCACGTTGACCTCGAGGTTGGTCGAGCCGAGGCCGCCACCGCCGCCACCGCCCGCGCCGACGGTGATGTCACCGGCGCCGCTGAGCTCGTTGGTGCGCTCGCGCAGCTTCTTCTCCACCGCGGGAGTGTCCACATCGTCCTTGAGCGTCACCGAGTAGGTCGCGGAGTTGCTGCCACCGCCGCCGCCGAAGGCCGCGAACCCGCCTGCCGAGCCGACGTTGACCTGGTAGGTCTTGACCTCGGGGGTGTCCTTGAGCACCTCCTCGACCTTCTTGGCCGCGGCGTCGGTGGCCTGCAGGCTGCTGCCGATGGGCAGTTTCTGTTGCAGGGAGATGGTGTTCTGGCCGGAGGAGTCCAGGAAGTTGGTCTGCAGCTGCGGAACCAGGGCCAGGGTGCCGCCGAAGACGAGCACCGCGGCGATCACGGTGAGCCAGCGGCGTTTGGTGACCCAGCGCAGGATCGGCACGTACATCCGCTGCATGAAGCCGCGGCGTTCCTTCTCCACCTGCGCCCGCAGCACCTCGCGGGCCTCTTCCTCGTCCTCGGGCAGCACGCTGGGCTTGAGGAACCAGTAGGCCAGCACCGGGATGATGGTCAGCGCGACCAGCAGCGAGGCCAGCAGGGCCACCGTGACGGTGAGCGCGAACGGGGCGAACAGCTCGCCGACCATGCCGCTGGTGAAGGCGATCGGCAGGAACACCGCGACCGTGGTCAGCGTGGAGGAGGTGACCGCGCCGGCCACCTCGCGCACGCCGTCGAGCACCGCCTCGCGTTTCTCCTCGCCGTAGCCCAGATGTCGTTTGATGTTCTCCAGCACCACGATCGAGTCGTCCACCACCCGGCCGACCGCGATGGTGAGCGCGCCGAGGGTGAGCATGTTCAGCGACAGGTCGCCGGTCCACAGCACGATCAGCGCGATCACCAGGGACAGCGGGATGGAGACCGCGGTGACCAGGGTGGAGCGGATGGACAGCAGGAAGATCAGGATGATGATGACCGCGAAGCCCAGGCCGAGCGCGCCCTCGGTGGTCAGGCCCTCCACCGACTTCTCCACGAACGGCGCCTGGTCGAAGACCACGTCCAGCTTGGCGTTGCCGCCCACCGACTCGGCCAGGCTGCCCAGCTTGTCCCGCACCGCGTGCGAGACGTCGACGGCGTTGCCGTCCGGGGACAGGGTGACCGAGATGCCGAGGCTTTCCTTGCCGTTGGTGCGGGTCAGCGAGCTGGCCGGGGCCTGGCTCTCCTTGACCGCGGCCACCTCGCCGAGCTTGACCGGCTTCGCCGCGCGGTTGGCCGCGCCACCAGGGCCGCCACCGCCGCCCGCACCGCCCGCGCTCGGGGTGAGGTAGAGGTTCTGCAGGTCCTTGAGCGAGCCGAGCTGCTGTCCGACCTGGACCGACAGCGACTTGTCGCCCTCGGTGATGGACCCGGCCGGGATGGAGATCCCGTTGGCGCGCAAGGCTTCCGCCACCGAGGTCGGGGCGAGGCCAGCCGCCAGCAGCTTGGCGGTGTCCGGGGTGATGGTGACGATCTCCTTGGGCGCGCCGGTGATCGTGGCCTCGCGCACCCCCGGCAGCCGCTGCAACTCAGGCACCACACTGCGGTCCAGCTTCTGCGCCAGGTCCCGCAGCTCGCCGTCGGCCGAGGCGGCCAGCACCACCGCGGGCAGGCTGTCGGTGGAGCCGACGATCACCTCCGGCTCGACGTCCTGCGGCAGCTGCTTGCCGATCCGGTTCAGCGCCTGCTGGATGTCGTTGACCGCGTCGCTGACCACGGTGCCGTACTGGAACTGCACCTGCACCGTCGAGGAGCCCTCGCGCGAGGTGGAGGTGACCTTGTCCACCCCGTTGATCCCGCGCACCGCGTTCTCGACCGGGATGCTCACCTGGTCCTCGACCAGCTCCGGCGAGGAACCGGGGTAGCTGGCCACCACGGTCGCCGCCGGGAACTCCAGCGAGGGCAGCAGCTCCTGTTTCAGAGACGGGATGGCGAACGCCCCGAATGCCGCCGCGACTATCGCGATCAGCGCGATCAGCGCCCGGTTGGCAAGGCTCAGCCTGGCCAGCGAAGTCATGCTCGTCTCCTGAGTTGGGTATTCAGCCTGGTGCTAATAGTCTGCCTCACCCGAAGGGTCTATGTGGTGTGGGCCTGTTAACGTCCGGTACCCGCATTAAGAACGTTGCATGCCGAGGCCGAGGAGCAGAGTTGCCGGAGGAGTTGCCTGCGGAGCGGTCGCAGCTGATCGACTCCCTGATGGCCGCCCAGCGGCAGTTGCGCGCGCTGGCGGCCTCCGACCACGGCAACCCGCTGTTCTCGATCAACCTGACCATGCAGCAGCTGCGGCTGTTATTGGTGGTGTCCATCCAGGGCCCCCGTTCCAGCCAAGAACTGACCCACGAGCTGAAGGTCAGCCCCGCCACCGTGACCGGGCTGGTGGACCGTCTGGTGGCACACGGCTACGTCCAACGTCGCGAGGATCCCAACGACCGGCGTATCCGGCGCATCGAACCCACGAAAGAGGGACACGAGCTGATCGCGCGGTTGGATGATGCGGGTTCCACCCACTTCCGCGGCTTACTGGACCGGCTCGACGCCGAGGACCTGATGGCCCTGGACCGGGTCATCCGCCGCCTGGTGGAGCTGGCCCGCGAGGAGAAGGGGACCTCAACGTGAACCTGCCCGAACAGCTGTACCTGCTGGCCTGCGACCCGGAGCGGCGCCGGGTGCCTGAACGCGACAAGCTCGGCCGGGTGCTGCGCGCCGCCGCCCTGACCGACCTGGTCCTGCGCGGCAGGCTCACCGACGCCGACGACCGCCCCACCACCGACTCGGTGAAGCCGACCGGCGACCAGCTCCTGGACGAGGTGCTCGCCGAGGTCAGCCGGGACAAGCCGCGCAAGTGGCGGGCCTGGGTGTCCCGGAACCACCGCCCGATGCTCAAGCAGGTGCAGGCGGGCCTGGCCCGCACCGGCGCGATCTCGGTCCGGCAGCGGCGGGCGCTGGGCCTGTTTCCCGTCGACGAGGTGACGGTGCACGACGCGGTGGGGCGGGAGCGGCTGCGCGAGCGGGTGCGCAGCGTGGTCATCGAGGAGCGCACGGGGGCGGCGGCGGAGACGGCGCTGGCCGCGCTGGCCGCGACCGGGGAGCTGCGGATGGTGCTCACCGCGCGTGAGCGGCGGCAGCACAAGGCGCACATCAAGGAGCTGCTGGCGGCCATCGGCCCCGCGGGCCCGGCGCTGCGCAAGGTGATCGACGGCCTGAAAGCCGCCCACTCCGCCGCCGTCCACGGCGGAGGCGGCTGACCCGGCCAGCACCCGGTGCAAAGAACGGCCGGCACGCGGTCAGGGTCTCCCCTGGCGCGTGCCGGCCGTTCCCGTTCGCTGGGTCAGCGGCCGAGCTTCTTGTCCAGGCCTGCCCGGCGCAGCGCGTCGGCCATGGCCCCACCCATGCTGCCGCCGCCCGAGCCGCCGCCGTCACGACGCTGGCCGCCGCCGGAGCCGCCGCGCTGACCACCGCCACCGCCACGCTGGCCGCCACCGCCACCGCGGTTGCCGCCGCCCTGCGGACGACCGCCGCCCCGGGACTCGCGCGGGTTGCCGCCGCCGCTCTTCTCCGGCTCGTCCTCCAGCCGCAGCGTCAGCGAGATCCGCTTGCGGGCCGGGTCGACCTCCAGGACCTTCACCCGGACGATATCGCCGGACTTGACCACGTCGCGGGGGTCCTTGACGAAGGTGCGGGACATCGCCGAGACGTGCACGAGGCCGTCCTGGTGCACGCCGATGTCGACGAAGGCGCCGAAGGCCGCGACGTTGGTGACCTGGCCTTCCAGGATCATGCCCGGCTGCAGGTCGGCGATCTTCTCCACGCCTTCCTTGAAGACCGCGGTCTGGAAGGCGGGGCGGGGGTCGCGGCCGGGCTTGTCCAGCTCCTTGAGGATGTCGGTGACCGTGGGCAGGCCCACCGTGTCGTCGACGAAGTCCTTGGGCTGCAAGGAGGTCAGCACCCGGGTGTTGCCGATGAGCTCCTTGAGCTCCAGCTTGGCCGCGCCCGCGATGCGGCGCACCACCGGGTAGGACTCCGGGTGCACGCTGGAGGAGTCCAGCGGGTCGTCGCCGTCGGGGATGCGCAGGAAGCCCGCGCACTGCTCGAAGGCCTTGGGGCCCAGGCGGGCGACCTTCTTCAGCTCGCTGCGGGAGCGGAACGGGCCGTTGTCATCGCGGTGCAGCACGATGTTCTCGGCCAGGCCCTCGCCGATGCCCGATACCCTGGTCAGCAGCGGGGCGGAGGCGGTGTTGACGTCGACGCCGACGGCATTCACACAGTCCTCGACCACCGCGTCCAGCGAGCGGGACAGCTTCACCTCGGACAGGTCGTGCTGGTACTGGCCGACGCCGATGGACTTCGGGTCGATCTTGACCAGCTCGGCCAGCGGGTCCTGCAGGCGGCGGGCGATGGAGACCGCGCCGCGGATGGAGACGTCCAGCTCGGGCAGCTCGGCGGAGGCGTAGGCCGAGGCGGAGTAGACCGAGGCGCCCGCTTCCGAGACCGTGGTCTTGGTCAGCTTCAGCTGCGGGAACTGCTTGATCAGGTCGCCGGCCAGCTTGTCGGTCTCGCGGGAGGCGGTGCCGTTGCCGATGGCGATCAGCTCGACCTTGTGCTTGTCCGCCAGCCTGGCCAGCACCGCCAGCGACTCGTCCCAGCGCTGCTGCGGCACGTGCGGGTAGATGGTGGCGTGCTCGACCACCTTGCCGGTGGCGTCGACCACCGCGACCTTCACACCGGTGCGGAAACCGGGGTCCAGGCCCATGGTGGCGCGGGTGCCGGCCGGTGCGGCCAGCAGCAGGTCGCGCAGGTTGGCCGCGAACACCCGCACGGCCTCGTCCTCGGCGGCCTGGCGCAGCCGCATCCGCAGGTCGATGCCCAGGTGCACCAGGATCTTGGTGCGCCAGGCCCAGCGCACGGTGTCGGTGAGCCACTTGTCCGCGGCCCTGCCCTTGTCCTCGACGCCGAACTTGGCCGCGATGGCGATCTCGAACCGGCTCGGCCCGGCCGGGGCGTCCTCGGCCAGCTCCTCCGGCTGCAGGGTGAGGTCGAGGACCTCCTCCTTCTCGCCGCGGAACATGGCCAGGATGCGGTGCGAGGGCAGCTTGGTGAACGGCTCGGCGAAGTCGAAGTAGTCGGCGAACTTGGCGCCGTCGGTCTCCTTGCCCTCGCGGACCTTGGCCACCAGCCTGCCGCGGGACCACATGTCCTCACGCAGCGAGCCGATCAGGTCGGCGTCCTCGCCGAAGCGCTCGACCAGGATGGCGCGCGCCCCGTCCAGCGCGGCCTGCACGTCCGCCACGCCCTTGTCCGCGTCGACGAACACCGCGGCGGCGGCCTTCGGGTCGGTCTCCGGGTTGTCCAGCAGGCCGTCGGCCAGCGGCTCCAGCCCGGCCTCGCGGGCGATCATCGCCTTGGTGCGGCGCTTGGGTTTGAAGGGGAGGTAGATGTCCTCCAGCCGGGCCTTGGAGTCCGCGGCGAGGATCTGGGCTTCCAGCGCTTCGTCCAGCTTGCCCTGGCTGCGCACCGAGTCGAGCACGGCGGCGCGCCGTTCCTCCAGCTCGCGCAGGTAGCGCAACCGCTCCTCGAGCGTGCGCAGCTGCGCGTCGTCGAGCATGCCGGTCGCTTCCTTGCGGTACCGGGCGATGAACGGCACGGTGGATCCGCCGTCGAGCAGCTCGACCGCCGATCGCACCTGCCCTTCCCGCACACCGATTTCCTCGGCGATCCGCTGATGAATCGAGGTGGTCACGGGTGACAGCCTGCCTGACGACGGATTCGGGCGGCGCAACTACCCCCCGTGACGTGCCCGGCCGGGGCTCACTCCAGCACGCCGCCGTGCCGCCAGTAGCCGGAGAAGTAGATCCGCCGCTTGTCCAGGCCGCGTTCCCGGACCAGGTGCCTGCGCAGCTGTTTGACCAGCTCGCTCTCCCCCGCGAGCCAGGCGTAGGGCAGCCCGGCTGGCAGCTCGGCGGCGCGCACCGCGGCCAGCAGCGCCTGCCCTGCCGCAGCGCCTGGTTGCCGCGGCAACCAGCTGATGGTGACCTCACCCAGGGTGTCCAGCGGGCGCGCGTCGCCGGGGTCGGGCACCTCGGCGAAGACCACCGCGCGCTCGCCAGGCCCGAGAGCCTCCACAATGGACATCATCGCGGGCAGCGCGGTCTCGTCCCCGGCCAGCAGCCGGAAGTCCGTGTCAGCCGGCGGGTGGAACTCGTTGCCCAGCACCGGGAAGTGCCGCGCGTCCGGTCCGCAGATGGCCGCCCGGTCGCCCTCGGCGGCGCGCAGCGCCCAGGCCGAGGCGGGGCCGGTCTCGCCGTGCAGCACGAACTCGATGTCGACCTCGGCGCGCTCGGGATCGTGCCGCCGGATGGTGTAGGAGCGCATCGGCGGGCGGATGTCCGGGTCGATGTCCAGGTACTCCTGGTACCAGTCGCCGCCGCGGGCCGGCAGCCGGAAGTCGGCGCGCTCGGGGCGCGGGAAGAAGACCTTGCAGCGCTGGTCGTTGCCGCCGCTGGCGAAGCCGGCCAGATCCGGTCCGCCGAAGGTGATCAAGCGGACGCTGGGCGAGAGCTGGACCACGCGCCGCACCGCGACGTGGAAGATGGTGTACGGACGGATCGTCGACCGGTCCAGCGCCTCAGTGCTCACAGAACCCCCACCTAAGTTGCTTAGCCTAACCTTACCAAGATCACCTGACTGGGGACAGTTCTGGCGGATCGGTAGAATTCGCTGACATGCAGTGGCGACGTGGCGGGTGGGAACGGGAAGCCCCGCCCACCCAGGTGAATCCCGTGCTCACCGACCCGACCAAGCGGTCGGCCACCAGGAAGATGGCGGCCCCCAAGATCGCCACCCCGCTGGCCTACGACCTGGACTTCGGCGCGGCCAGCGCCCGCTGGCTGCTGCTGGCCGGCGCAGTGTTCGGGCTGGCCACGGTGGCCTGCGCGGCGGTGATCGCCAACGGCGACGCCAGGACCTTCACCTGGGTCTGGCAGCTGCTCTTCGCCGCGCTGTTCATCTGGAGCGTGTTCAGCATCCGCGGCACCCTGCGCGGCCGGGGCGTGATCGCCACCGGGGACGCGCTGTCCTGGCGCAGCGACGGCGCGGTGCACCGCATCCCGTGGTCGGAGATCGGCGCGATCGGCGTGGGCACCGCACCCTGGTTCAACCACGCCAGCCTGGTGCACCCCGAGCAGCGCCAGGCCCTGGAGGTCTTCCCCGCCGACCCGGCCTTCCCGGCCCGCTACCCGGCGCTGGACGAGTGGCGGGTGGAGGAGGAGCCGCCGATGCCCGGCCTGCCGCACACCCGGTACCGGTTCCCGTTCCCGCCGTTCACCCGGCTGCCGAAGCGGATCGAGCAAGCGGTGCAGGAGATCCAGCCCAAGCGGTGGCATGGCCGCTACGCCCGTACCCACGGCTGAGCACAATCCAGTGAACATCGCCCGCCTGTCCCTGCCTGGGGCGCGCGGGCGTCCTACTGTCAGAGGTAGCTGATCTTCGTTTCCCTCCTCACGCAAGGTGGTGACGAACGGTGTACCTGGACAGTCGGGCGCTGGACGCGGCCGGGGTCGAGAACAAGGTCCTTCGGGAGTCCTACGAGTTCTGCCGTCGGTTGCTGATCACCATGGAGGGCCGGTCGTTCTGGGCGGCCAACCTGCTCTTCCCGCCGCTCAAGCGACCGCACATGTGCGCCATCTACGGCCTGGCCCGCTACGCCGACCAGATCGTGGACAGCGGCGATCCGCGGCACCGGGCCGAGGAGTTCGAGATCTGGAGCTCCCGGCTGCTGAGCGACCTGCGCTCCGGGGTGGGCGGCGACCCGATCGGCCGAGCCCTCGGTCACACCATGCACACCTGGGGTATAGCCCTGGCTGATGTGGAGAACTTCCTCAGCGGCATGCGGATGGACCTGACCATCTCCGAGTACCAGGACTTCGCCGACCTGGACCGCTACCTGGAGGCGGTGGACGGGTCCATGGCGCGGATGATCCTGCCGATCCTGGAGCCGCTGGACGCCGCCGCCACCGCGCACACCATCGCGACCAGCAAGGCCATGCAGCTGACCAACTTCCTGCGCGACATCAGCAAGGACTACCGCAGGCTGGGCCGCTGCTACCTGCCGCTGGCGGACCTGGAGCGCTTCGGCGTGCCGCGCTCGGACCTGGGCGCGCGCACCACCAGCCCGGCGCTGCGCGAGCTGGTCCGCTTCGAGATCGCCCGCACCCGGGAGTTGTGGAAGCTGGGCGCGGCCGGGGTGGACTACCTGCACCCCAGCAGCCGCCAGGCCTCCCGGCTGGCCACCGCGCTGTACTCCGGGATCCTGGATGAGATCGAGCGCCGCGACTACGAGGTGCTCGACACCAGGGCGAAGGTGAGCACCCGGCGCAAGGCCGCGCTGGTGCTGCGGGAGTACCTGCCCGCGCCGCGTTCCCAGGCGGCCTGATCACACGTTGTGCTGAACCGCTCGGGCGCCGGGTTGCCGGTCCCGGGCAGTCCCCCAAGGGTCGAAGGCATGGATAATGCTGGATTTTCCCGTCTGTCCATCCCACTCCTCACCGGCTCGCTGCTGCTGCTGGGCACACCGGCTCTGGCGCAGCCGGCCGACGCCGACGTCACCTGTGCCGCGGCGGCCGTGGCCAGCACGTCCGCCGGCGTCACCCTGGCCCAGGAAGCCGACTTCAAGATCACCGTCAAGGACACCACCGCGAGCTGCACGGACAACCGCGTGGGGATCAAGGCCGGGGAGCAGATCACCGGCGCGGTGATCACCGTGCCGAAAGCAGGCAAAGGCGAGGGCACCTGCGGCGAGCTGAAGGCGGAGATCACCGCTCACCTGGCCTGGGTGCGCGCCGACGGCGGCCGGACCGCGCCCAGCAAGGTGGAGGTCGAGCTCAAGATCGACGGCCTCGAGGTGATCACGGAGGCCGAGCTCGACGGTGGCACGCTCGACGGCTACACCGTCAGCGGCGACCTGACCAACCGCGCCGAGCTCCAGGAGCACCTGGCGGCGGGCTGCCTGAGCAACAGGGGCGTCACCTCGGCGGTGTTCGCGCTGACCTTCGGCTTCAGCGACGAGCCGGAGCACGGCTCAGGCCAGTGAGCCCACCCGCAGCCGCAGGCCGCCCCTCGGGCGCATCGCGGTCAGCGTGACCGGCCGGACCGGCTCGGTCGGCGGGTCCAGCTCGGCCCGTTGGAGCAGCCGGTCCAGCAGCACGGTCAGCTCCATGGTGGCGAAGCTGGCGCCGATGCACCGGTGCGCGCCGCCGCTGAAGGGCAGGAACTCGTGCGGCCCCGGCTTGCGGTAGCCGGGGCGCGCCGGGTCCCAGCGCTCCGGGTCGAAGCGCAGCGGGTCGGGGAACAGCTCCGGTAGCCGGTGGGTGACGTAGGGGCTGATGATGACCAGCCCGTCGGCGCGGATCCGGTGCCCGGCGTAGTCGAACTCGCGCACCGGTTTGCGGGCGCTGACCACCGCGGGCGGGTACAGCCGCAGGGCCTCGTTGACCGCCCACTCCCGGTACTCCGCTGACTCCCTCGCCCGCGCCAGCGCCGCCGGGTCCCGGACCAGTTCGTAGATCACCCAGGACATGGCCGCGCTGGTGGTGTCGTACCCGGCGGCGATCAGGCTGATCACCTGGTCCACCACCTCGGTCTCGGACAGGCCCGCGCCGTCCTCGTCGCGGGCCGCGACCAGCAGGGCCAGCACATCGCCCGCCCCGGGGTCCCGGTCCCGGCGGGTGATCTCCGCGCGCACCCGGTCGGCCACCTCGGCCCGTGCCCTGGCCGCGCGGCGGCGGGCCAGCGGGGACACCTGCTGCACCAGCGGCGGGCGTTCCACCAGGTCCAGGCCGATCTGCAGCAGCCTGCCCAGCTCGGGTTCGTCGGCGGCCAGGCGCGGGCCGAACAGGGCCTGGATGGTGCTGCGGCGGACCACCGCGCGGAAGGCCTGGTAGACGTCGACCACCTGGCCGGGCCGCCAGGTGTCCAGCTCAGCGTCGGCGTTGGCCCGCATCAGCTCGGCGTGCGCCCGGATGTGGCGGTGGTGGAAGGCGGGCTGGACCAGCCGCCGCCTGCGCCGGTGCGGTTCGCCGTCGCTGACGATCAGCGCGGTCTCCCCGCCGACCGGCACCAGGGTCTGGAACGCCTCGCGCCAGCGGAACAGTCCGGAGTTGGCGAAGACGAACTGGTTCGCCGCCGGCCCCAGCAGGTAGGTGAAGCGCAGCGGCGGGAACCCGGTCTGGATCACCGGCCCGTGCTGCCGGTGCAGGCGGGTCAGCTCGCGGTAGGGGTCACGCAGCATGGCCAGCAGGTGGCGGGACATCAGAAGGTCACCACCTGCCGGACCGCCTCGCCACTGGCCAGCCGGTCGAAGCCGGTGTTGATCTCATCCAGGGTGAGGCGGTGGCTGAGCAGGCGGTGCACGGGCAGGCGGCCCGCGGCGTGCAGCTCGACGAAGCGCGGGATGTCCCGGCCGGGCACGCTGGAGCCGAGGTAGCTGCCGCGCAGGGTGCGTTCCTCGGCGACCAGGCTGAGCGCGGGCAGGGTGAGCTTGTGGTCGGGGTGCGGCAGGCCGACGGTGACCGTGGTGCCGCCAGGGCGGGTGGCCGCGTAGGCCTGTTCCAGCACCCGCACGCTGCCGGTGGTGTCGATGACCTTGTCCGCGCCGCCCTTGGTCAGCTCGCGCACCGCGGCCACCGCGTCCGGGCCGCCGGCGACCGAGTCGGTGGCGCCGAGCTCGGTGGCCAGCTTCCGCTTGTTCTCCACCAGGTCCACCGCGACCAGCTGCCCGGCCCCGGCGACCAGCGCGCCGAGCACCGCGGCCAGCCCGACCCCGCCGAGCCCGAAGACCGCCACCCGCTCCCCCGGCTCGATCCGGGCGGAGTTCAGCGCCGCGCCCGCGCCGGTCAGCACCGCGCAGCCGAACAGCGCCGCGGTCTCCCACGGCAGCTCCCTGGGCACCGGCACCGCCGAGCGGGCCGAGACCACCGCGTACTCGGCGAAGGCGGACACGCCGAGGTGGTGGAACGGCCGCTCCCCCGCCGCGTCACGCCACCGCCTGGCTCCGCTGAGCAGGTGGCCGGCGCGGTTGGCGGCCGCACCCGGCTCGCACAGGGCCGGTCGGCCGCCGAGACAGCGCGGGCAGTGGCCGCAGGCGGGCACGAAGGAGAGCACGACGTGGTCGCCGAGAGCGAAGCCGGTGGTCCCGGGGCCGATCTCGACGACCTCGCCCGCGGCCTCGTGGCCGAGGACCATCGGGACCGGGCGGGGACGGGAGCCGTTGATCACGGAGAGGTCGGAGTGGCAGAGCCCGGCGGCGCGGACCTGGATCAGCAGCTCACCTGGGCCGGGGCCGTCCAGGGCGAGCTCGACGACGTCCAGGGGCCGGGACTCGGCATAGGGTCCCTCGGCCCCGATCTCGCGCAGCACCGCCGCCCGGACACGCTCCACGCCACTCATCCGACCTCCTGGGTGATCGTCTTCTCTACCAGTGCAACGAGCTAGGAGCGCAGGAGCTTCTCCAGGGCTGGGCGCAGCGGGGTGGTGATCTCGGTGGGGCGGCGGGTCACGCGGTCGACGAAGACATGGGTGAACGTGCCCTCGGCGGCCGGGGTGTCCGCGCCAGGGGAGAACAGGGCGATCTCGTAGCGGACACTGGAGCGGCCGAGGTGGGCCACCCGCAGACCGGCTTCCACCGGGTCCGGGAAGGCCAGTGGCGCGCGGAACTCGCAGCTGGACTGCACGCACAGGCCGATGGTGGGCCCGCCGTGGATGTCCAGGCCGCCTTCGGCGATCAGGTAGGTGTTGATCGCGGTGTCCATGAAGGCGTAGTACACGACGTTGTTCACGTGGCCGTAGACGTCGTTGTCGCCCCACCTGGTGGGGATGGTCAGCCACTGCACGTATCCGTCCCGCATGGGGGTCAGTTTGCCCTGTGCTCCCGCCGATCGTTACCATGCGATCGCATTGGAACAACGTCGCTTGGGGGAAGTCATGATCGTGCTGGGTGCCCTGCTGATCTTCCAGGGCTTTGGCGGCGCGCTGGCGCCGGTGCTCTGGGGCGGCAATCTCGGGCTGATGCACCTGATCGACCTGCCGATGTGGTCGCGCTACGCGATCGGCGTGATCGGGGTGGCCTGCGTGCTCGCCGGGCTGAACAAGCGCAAGACCGCCAGCTGATCAAGTAAAGAGCCTTGCCGAAGTCGGGTGGGCGGAGCTACCGTTACGGCTCCGCCACCGATGTAATCCATTGATCCTCCGCTGCGCGCAGAAAATGCGTTTCCGTGTACATGCATAGTGTTTACCAAATTTATACCGAAAACCGGTGAACATCCCACCTATGGAGTTCAGCCATTTAGCGGCCGATACCCATAAACATATACGCTAGCCTATCCCAGATGCTCTCCCACATATAGCGTAGCATTGGGAAGGACCCCTATGTTCCGTATGATGGCTGCTGTCGGCGCGACATTTGCGTTATTAACGTCGTTTACCCCTGCGGCATTTGCCGACGAGTCCGTGCCTCCGCCCACCGCGAAAATCACCATCGATCTGCTCACGGTGAACGGCTCGGGCTGCCCGCTCGGCACGGCCGCGGTGGCCGTCTCCCAAGACAACACTGCGTTCACCGTCACTTACAGCGAGTACCTGGCGCAGGTCGGCGTCGGCGCCAAGCCAACCGACATGCGGAAGAACTGTCAGCTCAACATGCGGGTCAACGTGCCGTCCGGGTTCACCTACGCGATCGCGCAGGCGGACTACCGCGGGTACGCCAACCTCGCCGCTGGCGCCAAGGGCATCGAGCGTGCCAACTACTACTTCCAGGGAATGTCGCCGACGGCCTTTATCAACCATAACTACAACGGGCCGTACGACGACAACTGGCAGGCCACCGACAAGGTCGATGTGGCCTCTCTGGTCTACGCCCCCTGTGGCGAAAAGCGCAACTTCAACATCAATACCGAGCTGCGCGTGGACAAGGGCACCTCCAATCCCGCGACCACGACCAGCTTCATGGCGATGGACTCCACCGATGGGGCCATCAACACCACATATCACTTCGCCTGGCAGAAGTGCCCGAAGTGGACGTGGCCTTGGTGACCCGGGGCTGACCGCGCTGCACCCTGCACAGCGCACGGCGACAACTCAAGTCGCCGTGCGCCAGCGCGCGTATACCCGCTATTCGAACCAGGTGCCCGAGGCCCAGGTGCGCCCGTCCCACACCTTCCGCTCGGCCGCGCCGGGGTCGGCCACCGCCCGGCGCTCGGTGTCGAAGATCCAGGTTTCCCGCTCGGTCTCGGTGTATCGGGGCCATTCCGGCTGATCCGGCAGTTGCGGCGACCCGGTGCGCGCGAACGCGGCCCAGCGCCGGTGCATCTCCGCGGACAGTTCGGCGGCCGCCGGATCGGCGCTGAGCGGGCTGCCCCGCCGGTCCGCGCCGTGCGCCCACACGTACGGCAGCTCGGTGCCGTGCCCGGCCGCCAGCATCGGCGAGAGCCAGGGCGCGGCCGCGTCGAAGCGGTAGCGCCACACCGGCGCGTGCCTGCTCTGCGCGTCCAGCAGGCGCACCGTGGGCACCCCGTAGCGCTCGTCGGTCATCACCGCCGCGTTGACCTCCCTGGTGCTCGCGGCCGGCCGGTTGGCCCGATAGGCCGAGAGCACCTCCTGCGCGCCGGTCTCGCCGAAGGCGGCGGCCAGCACCCGCGGCGCCCGGTCCCCCGCCCACGGGTCCATGGCCAGGTACAGCGCGGACTCCTCAAGGTTGCTGCCGGCCAGCAGCGGCACCCCGGCCGCCGATCCGTCGGCCACCCTGCGCACCGGCACCTCGGGCAGCACCGCGCCGTCCACGGTCGGCCGCCACACCCACATGCCGCGCCCGAACGGGCTCAGCTCGGTCTGCGCGGCCAGCAGCTCGGCGGCCGGCACCTGGCTGAGCCGGTTCGGCCGCACGTCCAGCAGGGCCAGCAGCCGGGCCGCCAGCGCGGCGCTGACCTCCTCGGCGGCCACGTGGTCCCCGCCGCCGCTCTGCGAGATCACCCCGTGGAAGAGCCCGGCCGCGGCGGGCGCGGCCATCAGGTTGGCCACGCTCTTCGCGCCGGCGGAGTTGCCCGCGATGGTGACCCGGTCCGGGTCGCCGCCGAAGGAGGCGATGTTGTCCCGCACCCAGCGCAGCGCGGCGATCTGGTCCAGCAGCCCGCCGTTGGCCGCGTGCGGGTGGGTCTCGCCGAGGTTGAGGAAGCCGAAGGCGCCCAGCCGGTAGTTGAGGGTGACCACGACCAGGTTGTCCCTGCGGGCGAAGGTGTCGCCGTCGCCGACGTGCTCGGGCCCCGCGCCGACCACGTACCCGCCGCCGTGCACCCACACCAGCACCGGGTGCGGGCCGGGCGCCACCGGCGCGCACACGTTGAGGTACAGGCAGTTCTCGCTGATCCGGCTGGGCTCGTCCATCGCGGCCGGGGTGGGCACCGGCACCGGTGCGGGCATCGCGGGCAGCACCGGCTGCATGGCGCGGGCGGCGAACCGGCGGGCGCCGCGCACCCCGGTCCACGGCCGCACCGGCTGCGGCGGGCGGTGCCGCAGCTCGCCCAGCGGCGGTTCGGCGTAGGGCAGGCCACGCCAGGCCAGCACGCCATCGAGGTCCAGCCCGCGGACGGTGCCGGCGGCGGTGTCGACGACAGTGCGGTCAGTGCTCACAGGGTTCCCCTCGCCGGTGGTTCAACAGGCCGGATCAGGTCAGGGCCGGGCTGGAGTCGCGCACCACCAGCTCGGGGGTCAGCCGGGCCGGCTCGGCCGCGCGGCCGTCGAGCCGGTCCAGCAGCCGGGCCACCGCGGTGCGGCCCATCTCCCGCATCGGCGAGCGCACGGTGGTCAGCGGCACGGTCAGCGCGGAGACCATCGGGATGTCGTTGAAGCCGACCAGCGCGAAGTCCTCGCCGATGCGGCGGCCGTGGTCGCGCAGCGCGCCCATCGCGCCGATGGCGGCCTCGTCGTTGACCGCGAAGGCCGCGGTCACCGGCAGCCCGGCGCGCAGCACCCGGTCCATCGCCGTATAGCCGCCAGCCGAGTCGTACCCGCTGTGCGCCACCAGCTCCGCGGGCACCGGGTGCCCGGCCTCGGCGCAGGCGCGGCGGAAACCGGTGGTGCGGTCGGCGCAGGTGCTCGCGTAGGGCTGACCGGCCAGCACCGCGATCGCGGTGTGCCCGCGCGCCAGCAGGTGCCGCGCGGCCAGCGCGCCACCGGCCTGGTCATCGCAGGTCACCGAGGGGTGCTCCGCGCAGCGGCGGCTGACCAGCACGAACGGCGAGTCGTCGCGCACCAGCCGGTCCAGCCCGGCCCCGTCCAGCCGGGCGTCGCCCACGATCAGCCCGTCCACCCTGGAGGACAGCAACGCGGCCAGCGCGGACTCGTGCTGCTCGGCCGAGTCGTGCGTGTTGGTCACGAAGGTCCGGTAACCGGCCTCCAGCGCGGCCTCCTGGATGCCCTCGTAGATCGCGGCCAGCACGTAGTCGGTGAGGGTGGGCACCAGCACGCCGAGGATGCGGGTGCGCTGGGTGCGCAGGCTGGCGGCGTACTCGTTGCGGATGTAGCCGAGCCGGTCGGCCGCGGCCCGCACCCTGGCCTCGGTGTCGGCGGTGACCTGGGCGGTGCCGTTGAGCACCCGCGCCACGGTGGAGATGTGCAGGCCGGTGGCCTCGGCCACTGCCCGCAGGGTCGCCCGCGCCACACGCACCTCCTTGCCCGCCCCGAACAGCCTAGTGGTCCACGGCGTCCACGCCAGGCTCAGGCCGATCAGGCGAAGGCGTGGCCGGACCTCGTGCGATCAGCGTGCTCGTACCGCGACTCTCGATAGATTCACGCCATGCCGGTCACCGCAGGGGAGCGTGTGCGTGTGGCGGTGCCGCTGCTGGGCGGCGCCCCGTTGTTCGAGCTGGCGGTGCCGTGCGAGGTGTTCGGCTGCGACCGGCTGGACCTGACCCCGCGCTGGTACCACCTGGCCCTGTGCCAGGACCGGGCCGGGTCCCGGCGCACGCCGGAAGGGTTGCTGGTGGAGGCCACCGAGGAGCTCACCGCGCTGGAGTCCGCGGACCTCGTGGTGGTGGCCGCCGGCATGTCCTCCCAGGCGTCACCGCCGTTGCTGGACGCGCTGCGCCGGGCGCACCGCCGGGGGGCGCGGATCGCCGCGGTGTGCTCGGGTGCGTTCGTGCTGGCCGAGGCGGGGCTGCTGACCGGCCGCACGGTGACCACCCACTGGCTGCACGCCGACGCGCTGCGGCGGGCGCACCCGGAGGTCGGGGTGGACGAGACCGCGCTCTACATCGACGACGGCGACATCCTCACCAGCGGCGGCACCGCGGCCGGGATCGACATGTGCCTGCACATCGTGCGCCAGGACTTCGGCGCGGCCATCGCCGCCGAGGTCGGGCGGCGCATGGTCGTGGCCCCGCACCGGGAGGGCGACCAGACCCAGTACATCCCGGCCCCGGCGACGCCCTCGGCGCCCGCCGGTCTGGCCCCGGTGCTGGAGTGGGCGATGACCAGGCTGCACGAGCCGCTGACCCTGCGGCAGCTCGCCCAGCGCGCGGCGATGAGCCCGCGCACCTTCGGCAGGCAGTTCACCCGGCAGGTCGGGCTGACCCCGCTGCGCTGGCTCAACCAGCAGCGCCTGGCCGCCGCCCGCGGACTGCTGGAGACCACCGACCTGACCGTCGACCGCATCGCCGAGCGCACCGGCTTCGCCACCGGCGCGCTGCTGCGCCAGCACTTCCGCCGGGCCCTGCGGACCACGCCCTCGGCCTACCGCCGCACCTTCGGCGCGGGCTGACACCACGCCTGGCCTGGTTAGGCTCACCGGCATGGACGGCACCACGCTCCGGGACCGGCGGGCCGAGCTGCCGGACTTCCTGCGCAGCCGCCGCGCCCGGCTCACCCCGGCCGAGGTCGGCCTGCCGGAGACCGCCCGCCGCCGCACGCCAGGGTTGCGCCGGGAGGAGGTCGCGGTGCTCGCCGGGGTTGGGGTCAGCTGGTACACCTGGCTGGAGCAGGGCCGGGACATCACCGTCTCCGGCGAGGTGCTGGACGCGGTGGCCAGGGCGCTGCGGCTGGCCGAGCCGGAGCGCGCGCACCTGTACCGGCTGGCCGGGCTGAACCCGCCGGAGGCCACCGGCGCGGTCGCGGTCGACCCGGAACAGCAGCGGCTGCTGGACGGCTGGCTGCCGAACCCGGCCTACCTGATGGACCGGCACTGGAACTTCCTGGCGCTCAACACCGCGGCGCGGCGGGTCTTCGGCTACGACCTCGGCCACGCGCACAACTGCCTGGTCACCTTCTTCACCCAGGCCGACTGCCGGTTCCGCTGGGCGGACTGGCTGACCGTGGCCGCGGACATGGTGGCCAACTTCCGCGCCCAGTCCGCCCGCTACCCCGAGGATGAGCACTTCGCCGAACTGGCCTCGGACCTCTCCAGCGTCTCTCCGGAGTTCGCCGGGCTGTGGGCGCGGCACGAGGTGCGGGAACGCAGCAGCGGCACCAAGCAGCTGATCCATCCCGAAGTGGGCGAGCTGAGCTTCGACTACACCGTGCTCACGGTGCCCGACCAGCCCGGCAACCGCCTGCTGCTGCACCTGCCGACCCCCGGCACGCCCACCGCGGACCGCCTCAGCCAGGTGCTGGCGACACCCGGACAAAGCGACACTGGTTGATCTTGACCAGCGGCCGCAGGATCGGGCCATGAACCGATTCGCGAACAAGGTCGCCCTGATCACCGGCGGGGCGAGCGGGATGGGCCTGGCCACCGCGCGGCTGCTGCACGCCGAGGGCGCCACCGTGGTGCTCACCGGCCGCCGCGCCGAACTGCTGACCACGGTCGCCGAGGAGCTGGGCGAGCGGGTGCTGGCCGTGCCCGCCGACGTGGCCAAGATGGCCGAGCTGGACGAACTGTACCGCCGGATCGACGGCGAACTGGGGCGGCTGGACGTGGTCTTCGCCAACGCCGGGACGGCGGTGTTCAAGCCGGCCGCCGAGCTGACCGAGGCCGAGTTCGACCGGCTGGTGGGGGTCAACCTCAAGGGCCTGTTCTTCACCGTCACCAAGGCGCTGCCGCTGCTGGCGCGGGGCGGCTCGATCGTGCTGAACGCCTCCTGGACCCAGTACCGGGGCCTGGCCGGGGCTTCGCTGTACGCGGCGACCAAGGCCGCGGTGACCAACCTGACCCGCACCCTCACCGTCGAGCTGGCCCCGCGCGGAATCAGGGTCAACTCGGTCAGCCCCGGCTACATCCGCACCGACATGATGACCGAGGCCATCCCGGACGTGGCGGCCCAGGAGGCCCACCGCCGCGAGGTGCCGCTGGGCACGCTCGGCCTGCCGGAACAGGTCGCGGACGCGGTGGCCTTCCTCGCCTCGGACGCGGCGGGCTACGTCGCGGGCACAGACCTGATCGTCGACGGCGGCCTCACCTACGCCCCGGTCCGCTGAGCCGTCCGCGGGCGGGGGCATTGACCTGCGGGTGTTGATCTGTTGTGCTTGGGCGAACGTTCGCGCGATCGTTCGTTTCGGGAGGTGGGCGATGGGCAGGCTTGTGGTGATCGCGACCGGGGGCACCATTTCCAGCATGCCGACCGAGGCGGGGCTGGCGGCGGGGCTGGCAGGGCGGGAGGTGCTGGCCGCGGCGATGCCGGGCGGAGCTGGGTTGGGGCGTGGGGCGGTGGCGGGCGAGGCTGGGGCGGGTGCGGCGATGCCGGGCGGGGCGGGGCTGCCGAGCGGGGCCGTGCCGGGCGAAGCTGGGGCGAGTGCGGCGATGCCGGGCGAGGCTGAGCTGCGGAGCGGGGCCGTGCCGGGCGAAGCAGCGCGAGGTGTGGCGGAGTCACGCGGAGCGAGGCTCGGCGCGGCGCAGGCGGGCGAGGCTGGGCTCGGCGCGGCGATGCCGCGCGGGGCGGGGCTGGGTGTGTTGACCGGGGCGGAGCCGTTGCCGGTTGACGTGGTGGACCTGTGCACCGTGGACAGCTCCGCGCTGACCCTGGCCCAGCAGCTCGACCTGCTGCACCGCGTCCGGGCCACGCTGGCCGATCCGCAGGTGTGCGGGATCGTGGTCACGCACGGCACGGACACCATGGAGGAGACCGCCTTCCTGCTCGACCTGCACCACGACGATCCCCGGCCGGTGGTCTTCACCGGTTCCCAGCGGCCGCTCGGCGACCCGGGTTCGGACGCGCCGGGCAACCTCGCCGACGCCTTCGCCGTGGCTCGCCAGGCACGGGGGCACGGGGTGTTGATCGCGTTCGGCGGCAAGATCCATTCGGCGCGGGGCACGGTCAAGCACCACACCCTGGAGCCGGACGCCTATCGCGATCCCAGCGCTGCGCCGGTCGGGCACATCGTCGGGGGTGAGGTGCTGCTCGACGCGCCCACGGCCCGGCCTGCGCCGTTGCCCGCGCCGGGGTCAGGGCGGTCGCCCAGGGTGGATGTCCTGACTCATCACACCGATGGGGACGCGGTGTTGCTGCGGGCCTCGCTGGCGGCGGGTGCGCGCGGGATCGTGCTGGTCGGGGCGGGGTCGGGCAATGTGAACGCGGAAGTGGCCGAGGCGGTCCGGGAGGCCACCGCGGCCGGGGTGCTGGTCGCGGTGACCTCGCGGACCGCGGCGGGTCCGGTGCTGCCGATCTACACCTCGGCCACCGAGCTGACCAGGGCGGGCGCGGTGCTCACCGGCACCCTGCGCGCGGCCCAGGCCCGGATCGCGGTGGTCAGCGCGCTGCTGGCGGGGGCCCCTGAGCGGCTGCCGGAGCTGCTGGCGGGCTGAGCATGGTGCCGCCGAAGATCACCGCGGCGATCCGGCGGGTGTTGGCGATGTCGGTCAGCGGATCCGCCTCCAGCAGGACCAGGTCCGCGATCCTGCCCGGGGCGATCGCACCGAAGCGGTCCTCGACGCCGAGGAAGCGGGCCGGGTTGACGGTGGCGGTGCGCAGCGCGTCAGCTGGGCTGAGCCCGGCGGTGGTCAGCAGGGCGAGCTCGTCGTGCAGGCTGAAGCCGGGGACGAAGGTGTCGCTGCCGGCCAGCAGCGGGACGCCCGCGTGGTGCAGGGCGGCGGTGAGCTCGCGGTAGCGGTCGAACAGCCGCTGCTCCCGGGGCTCGTCCGTCGGCCAGGTCGCGGCCTGAGCCCAGCCCTGGCGCAGCATCGGCTCGATCCGCGGCAGGTACCCGGCCAGGGAGAACCGGTCGGTGCCCATGGTCGCCTTGGCCTGGTGCACGGCCAGGGTGGGCACGTGCCAGGTGTCCTTGGCCAGGAAGACCGCCAGCAGCTCGGCCAGCCGCGCCGGGTCCGGGGTGGCCGCGGCGCGGTGGGTGAGGTCGTTGAGGCGCTCGAACATGGTCTGTGGGTCAGCCGGGTCCAGCCCGGCGAAGGACAGCTCGTCGCGCTCGCGGGAGGTCGCGACCAGCAGGCCGTCCAGGTGTTCGATGCTGCGCTGGGCGGCGGCTTCCCGCGCGGAGACCTCGAAGGGCACGTGCCCGGCGACGTCGAGGCCCGCCCGCTCCGCCTCCGCCAGCAGCGCGAAGTAGGCCGCGCGGGGCAGCTGTGAGTACACCTTGAGGAAGTCCGCGCCCGCGCATTCGGCCACCGCGGCGCGGGCCTGCTCCGGGGTGCTGACCGCGATCGAGCCCGGCCGACTGGGGCGCGGGCCGTCGATGATGCGGCTGCCGAAGACCATCCGAGGGCCGAACAGCTCCCCGGCACGCAGCCGCTGCCGCCACTCGGCGTGCACCGGGGCGCCGCCCATCTGCCGGACGCCGGTGACGCCGTTGGCCAGGAAGTCGGGCAGGTAGTCGGCGTCGAAGCCGTGGGTGTGCATGTCCCACAGGCCGGGGATGAGGAACCGGCCGCGTCCTTCGATCACGGCGGCGCCCGGCGGCGGGTCGAGCTGTCCGATCGCGCGCACGCGGTCGCCGAGGATCAGCACGTCCCGGCTGGTCTCGACCGTGCCGACGGCCACGTCGACGACGTTGGCCCCGGAAATGAAAACGGACCCGCTTGCGACGGGTCCGGCCAGTTCAGGCGACGTTCTGGATTCTGTCACCCCTCTCAGGATAACCCAGCGCCGCCTCAGGCTCCCCCGCCGCCCCCGCCACCGGGCGGCGCGGAGGTCGCGTTGGTCACCGGCGGGTTGGTCGTGGTGGTGGTCGTCGTGGTGGTGGTCGTGGTCTTGGAGCTGCTCGGCGGCGCGCTGCTGGGCGGCGCGCTGCTCGACGGCGGCGCGCTGGAGCTCGGCGCGGTGCTGGTGGGCTCGCCGGTGGTCGCGCTGGGACTGCTGGTCACCTGGCTGGACCCGGCGGGCTGGCGCGGGTTGGTGGTCCGGCTGGTGGAGCTGGTGGTGTCCTGCGGCGCGTTGACCGGCACCTCGCCGGCCGGGTTGGTCGGACCGGTGGGGTTGTCAGCGGGCGGCGGGATCAGCAGCAGCGCGGCCGCGACCGCGCCGCCCGCCAGCACCACGCCGCCGGCGACCAGGGCCGCCCGGCCGCGTTTGCGTTGCCACCACGGGGTTCCGGCCGCCGCGACCGGCAGCAGCCGGGGGATCTCGGTGCGGGTCGGGTCGGCGCGGCTGACCCTGGCGGTGACCACCGCGACGGTGGCGTCCACCTCGGCGTCCGGGCTCTGCGCGATCAGCCGCAGCGAGTCCTCGAACTCCTCGGCGCTGAGCCGGTCGCCGGGTTCCTTGCGCAGCATGGCTTCCAGCACCGGGGCCAGCGGCCCGGCCAGGACCATCGGGTCGGGTTCCTCGGTGAGCACCGCGGTCAGCGTGGGCAGCACTCCGGTGCGGTCGAACGGGGCC
Organism: Crossiella sp. NPDC003009; assembly: GCF_053591555.1. NCBI lineage: Bacteria > Bacillati > Actinomycetota > Actinomycetes > Pseudonocardiales > Pseudonocardiaceae > Crossiella > Crossiella sp. NPDC003009. The sequence goes on from NZ_JBSFUA010000006.1 coordinate 24,016, forward strand.
TTGCCCTCCACCGCGGCGTACAGGGTGGCGGCCAGCGCCCACAGGTCCGAGGCCGGGCCGAAGGGCAGGCCGCGGGCGCGTTCCGGGGCGATGTAGCCGGGGGCGCCGACCAGCACGCCGGAGACGGTCAGCGAGGAGTCGCCGTCCACCGAGGCGATGCCGAAGTCGGTGAGCACGGCCCGGTCGTCCGGGCAGACCAGCACGTTGCCGGGTTTGACGTCGCGGTGCAGGATGCCGTGCTCGTGCGCGGCCCGCAGCGCGCCCAGGATCTGCTCGCCGACCGCGGCGGCCCGGCGCGGGGACAGCGCGCCGTCCTCGTCGATGACCTTGGACAGCGCCCTGGCCTCGACCTTCTCCATCACGATCCACGGACGGCCGTCCTCGGTGATCACGTCGAAGACGGTGACCACGTTGGGGTGGCTGATCCGGGCGGCGGCGCGCGCCTCCCGCTGGGTGCGCTCGCACAGCGAGGCCTGTTCCTCCTCGCTGGCCCAGTTCGGCGCGAGCACCTCCTTGATCGCCACGTCGCGGTGCAGCACCTCGTCGTTGGCGGCCCAGACCGCGCCCATGCCGCCTCGCCCGATCAGCTCACCGAGGCGGTATCGCCCGCCCAGCAGATCGGGTCGCGGGTTGCCCGCGGTGGTCGGCGTCATGTCCATCCCAATTCCACAACCAGGCGCCGCCCACACCGGGCACGGCGTCTTCCGTCCGCAAACCCTAGTCGTTCGCGCCGTCTGGCGGAGTAGCGTTGGATCCTCCGCTGCCCCGTGCCGCGTCCCACTGGGCCATCGCGGCCAGCATCCCGAGCGGCTCCACAGTGGACAAGCCGGGATCCAGCTCGCGGTACAGCTGGTACATGTTCGGTGCGACCCGCTCGGACTCGCCGAGGTCCGCGTACTCCCCCAGGTCCACCGCCAGCGCCGCCTCCATCCAGGAGAGCCCCTTGGCGTGCGCCGCACGCGCCTGCTCCCGGACGTGTCGCCAGTAGCCCTGCACCGCGCGGACCCCGTCGCAGTCGGTCACCGGCCCGTGACCAGGCACGATGAGTTCTGGTGAGAGCGCGATCATCTGGTCACAGGCCCGCAGCCAGTTCTCCACTGGCCCCTCCCACATGATCGGCGCACCGCCGATGAACAGCAGGTCCCCGGCGAACAGCACCCCCGCGTCCGGCACCCAGGCCACCGCGTCCCCGCCGGTGTGCGCCGGGCCGAGGTTGCGCAGCTCGACCACCCGCCCGCCGACGGTCAGCGTCCGCTCCTCGTCGAAGGTCTCATCCGGCGTCCGCTGGGTGATGTCGGTGAACTCGTAGGCCCCGAACGCCCGCCGCAACCAGCCCGCCAGCACCGGCCCCAGCGCCTCGGCGGCGGGCGGGGACAGCAGCGCGGCCATCACCTCCGGCGGCGCCTCGTGCGCCATCTCGTGCGCGGTCTCGGTGACGGCGTGGATGGTCACCGACGGGTCGAGGCATTCGTTGCCGTAGCAGTGGTCGCCGTTGGCGTGCGTGTTGAGCGCGTGCGTGATCGGGTGCGCCGCGGTGATCGGGGCCATCGCGGCCAGCATGGTGCGGGTCAGGTTCAGGTCGTAGAGGGTGTCGATGAGCAATGACTCACCGTCGCCGCTGACCAGGCCCGCGTTGCTCAGGCCCCAGCTGCCGTCGGGCGCCAGCCAGGCGTGCACGCCGGGGGCGAGCTCGTGCAGTCCCGTGGTGTAGGGGATCTCCGCTGCCGCTGTCACCCAGCGATCTTCTCAGGCGGGCGGATTCGGTCCAGCGGCTGTCCGGCCAGTGGACCGCGGCGTGCGGTGACCGGTTCCGGTGGCGGTGAGCAGGCCACGGTGGAAGGCCGCGCCGGCTTCCTCCGCTGCCGCGGGCTGACTGCTGGCTCCTGGCTGGCCGGTTGCTGCCAGTCGTGCGTCACGCCGTCCCCGGATGCGGTCGACTTGTCTGCCACGAGGTTCGAGGCGCCGGCGATGAGACGGGCAACCGAGGAGGAGCGGATGGGCGAGTCCAGTGGGCAGGCTCAGCGGCACCGGCCGAGCGGCGTCGCGTTCGCCTCGGCTGTGACCTTCGCGTTCCTGCTCGGCTTGTTCGCGCTGCTGGCCGCTTCGGGCTGGCTGGCACTGGGAGAGCCCCGGGCAAGCACCTTCGGCCTCGTGCTCAGGGTCGGGCTGGCCGTCGATGGCGTGTGCTGTCTTGTCGGCGCGGTGCTGCTGCTGCGGTCGCGGCCGGCGGGGTGGGTGCTGACCGCGGTGGGTGGTGGCCTCGCCCTTGCCCTGCCGATGCTGATCTTTCCAGCCGCCGTGGCGGCTCCGGTGGACTCGGCCGTCGGCATCCGGCAGGCCGGAGGGTTGCTGGTCCTGCTGGTGCTGATCCTGTTCGGCCTGTTGACGATGGTGCCGAGCCTGCGCAGTGCCACTCATGACACCGTCGCCCAGCGTCGTGCCCGGCCAGGCGCGCGCCGGTCCACCGGGTGACCGGCACTGGCTACGCAGGGGTAGTGGCGGTCCAGGGAGCTGGTCCACTCGTAGAGGTTGCCGGCTAGGTCGGGCACGCCCTCCGGGGTGGCGTCCGGGGCGGGCGTCCTCGTCGGTGTCGTTGGTGGTGAAGACCTCCCGGGCGGTCCGGTCGAGGACCGCGTCGCGTGCCAGCCTGCTCACCGAGCCGTCCCAGCGGCGCCGGTCGCCACCGCGGGCGTTGACTGGCGAGGGCGCGCAGGTTCCGGTTGCTTCTCATGGACCGGACCGTACATGTATCAAGTGAACCATCTGTGACCTGCGCAAAGTTCGGCAGGCAGCCAACAGGTAGCCGCCAGGATCGCAACAGGATCTGTCCAGGCCCCCTCCGTAAGGTCCTTGGTCGACGCAAGACGACACTGGGGGTCGGTTTGCTTTACCACCAAGCGCTTTCGGCGGTGGTGCCGGTGCCGCCGCACGCCCTGCACGTCGGGGCGGCCCTGCGGCGGGACGGCACGGACTTCGCGCGCGTGCGGCTGCTCGCGGAGTCGGCGGAACCGTTGCCGCCCATCGTGGTGCGCCGGGCGACCATGCGGGTGGTGGACGGGGTCCACCGGCTGCTGGCGGCGCGGCGGCGCGGCGACGAGACGATCGCGGTGCGGTTCTTCGACGGTGACGAGCGCGAGTCCTTCGTGCTCGCGGTGCGGCTCAACGCCGAGCACGGCCTGCCGCTCTCGACGGCCGACCGGATCGCCGCGGCCAGCCGGATCATCGCCTGGTACCCGAGCTGGTCGGACCGGGCCATCGGGGTGGTGGTGGGCGTGTCCGGGAAGACCGTCGGCAAGGTCAGGCGGCGGTCGGTGGCGGGGCCCCGGCCGGAGGTCAGGATCGGTCAGGACGGGCGGGCCCGGCCGGTGAGCGCGGTGCGGGGCCGGCTGGCGGCCGGTCGGTTGCTGATGGAGAACCCGGAGATCTCGCTGCGCGCGGTGGCCAAGGCGGTGGGCATCTCGCCGTCGACGGTGCTGGACGTGCGCAACCGCCTGCGGCGCGGCGAGGACCCGGTGCCCGCGCCGCGCGAGCGCCCGGCCGGGCAGCGCGAAGCGGCAGCCGGGGCTGGGCAGCGCGAAGCGGCAGCCGGGGCTGGGCAGCGGCTGTTCCGGCAGCCGCGCACGGCGGGGATCCGGCAGAACCTGCGGCAGGATCCGGCGTTGCGCTTCACCGAGTCGGGGCGGAACCTGTTGCGGTGGCTGGACGCCCAGGCCGTCGACCCGTCGAGCATCGCGGGCAGCGTGCCTGCGCACTGCGCGCCGGTGGTGGCCGAGCTCGCCAGGCAGACCGCCGAGGCCTGGCTCAGACTGGCCAAGCAGCTGGACCACTCGGCGACCGCGCGCGAGTAGCTGTTGCCAGCACTGTGCCGTTGCATCGATGTCGCCGTTGCACCGTCGCGGCTGTTGCACCGTCGTCGCATACCACCTTGAGCATATACCTTGCCCGGTGTGCTGATCGTGCTGCGCAACCGTGCCTACCGGCGCCTGTTCACCGCCCAGGTGCTGGCGCTGCTGGGCACCGGGCTGGCCACGGTCGCGCTGGGGCTGCTGGCCTACCGGCTCGGCGGGGAGCGGGCCGGGGCGGTGCTGGGCACCGCGCTGGCGATCAAGATGTGCGCCTACGTGCTGCTCGCGCCGGTGGTCACCGCGCTGGCGGCCCGGCTGCCCCGGCGGGCGTTCCTGGTCTGCACGGACCTGTTGCGGGCCGCGGTGGCGCTGGCGCTGCCCTGGGTGGACGCGGTGTGGCAGGTGTACGCGCTGATCGTGGTCTTGCAGGCGGCCTCGGCCGCGTTCACCCCGACCTTCCAGGCCACCATCCCCGCGATCCTGCCCGGCGAGCAGGACTACACACGGGCGTTGTCGTTGTCCCGCTTGGCTTATGAGCTGGAGAGCCTGCTCAGCCCGGTGCTGGCCGCGGTGCTGCTGACCGTGCTCAGTCCCGGTCAGCTGTTCCTGGGCACCGCGCTGGGTTTCCTGGCCTCGGCGCTGCTGGTGCTCGGCGTGGCGCTGCCTGTCGCGGTGGCCGAGCCGGGCGGGGCGTTCGACCGGGCCCGGCAGGGGCTGCGCGTCTACCTGGCCACGCCCCGCCTGCGCGCACTGCTCGCGCTCAACCTCGCCGCCGCGGCCGCCGGAGCCATGGTGCTGGTCAACACGGTGGTCCTGGTGCGGGGGCAGCTGGGGCTGCCGGACTCGGCGGTGGCGCTGGCGCTGGCGGCCTACGGGGCTGGCTCGATCCTGGCCGCGGTGCTGATTCCCTTGCTGCTCACCAGGTTCAGCGACCGCATACTGATGATCACCGGCGCGGCCGGGCTGGCCGGTGTGCTGCTGGCGACCGGGCTCGCGCTGGCCCTGCTGGACCGGGACGCCTGGTGGGCGGTGCTGCTGATGTCCTGGCCCGCACTGGGTTTTGGCGGCGCGGCGGTGCAGACCCCGGCCGGTCGGCTGCTCCGCCGGTCCGGTCAGGCGGCGGACTGGCCGATGCTCTTCGCCGCCCAGTTCACCGCCAGCCACGCGGCCTGGCTGGCCGCCTACCTGCTCGCCGGGCTGCTCGGCGCGGTGGTGGGACTGCCCGCGACACTGGGCTTGCTGGCGGCGCTGGCCGGGGGTGGCGCGCTGCTCGCCTGCCGGTTGTGGCCGCTGGGCGCGCGATCGCTCACCCGCCGGCCGGGAAGACCGGCGGGTGAGCGAGTTCCGTGACCGGTCAGCCGACGGTGTGCGAAAATGGTCCTGGCGCCTCCGATGGAGGACCCCGGACGAGCGGGTGCCGTACCCGGCCAGCGACAAGACGGCGCTCTGGGAGTGCGTCATGTCGTGGCTCGTTCTTGTTGTCTCCGGTGTGCTGGAAGCGGTGTGGGCCACCGCGCTGGGCAAGTCCGCCGGTTTCGCGAAGCTGACACCGACCGTGGTGTTCGCGGTCAGCCTGGTCGCCAGCATGGCCGGACTCGCCTACGCGATGCGGGAACTGCCCACCGGGACCGCCTACGCGGTGTGGGTCGGCATCGGGGCCTCGCTCACCGTCGCCTACGGCATGTGGACCGGCTCGGAGGCGGTGTCGGTGGTGAAAGTGTTGCTGCTGCTGGGCATCGTGGGTTGTGTGATCGGGCTGAAGGTCTTGCACTGAGCCGACGGGGGCGGCCGGTGCCGCCCCCTGCCGCTGTCGTTCAGTGCACCATGGCCTCGAACGTGCCCGGCTCGTACGAACCGGCCGGGTTGCGCACGATGATGTTCATCCGGTTCGCCGCGTTGATCAGGCCGATCAGGCAGACCAGCGCGGCGATCTGCTCCTCGTCGTAGTGCGCCCGCACCTGGGCCCAGGTCTCGTCCGAGACACCTTCGTGTGCGTCGGCCAGGCGGGTGCCCTCCTCGGTCAGGGCCAGTGCGGCGCGTTCGGCCTCGGTGAACACGGTGGCCTCGCGCCAGGCGGCCACCAGGTGCAGCCGGACCGCGGTCTCGCCCGCGGCGGCCGCGTCCTTGGTGTGCATGTCGATGCAGAAGGCACAGCCGTTGATCTGGCTGGCGCGCAAGGCCGCCAGCTCCTGGGTGGCCTTCGGCAGCGACGACTGCTGGATCAGCGCGGCCGTGCCGGCGAACCGCTTGCCGAACTTCAGGCCGAGCTCGTTGGTGAACAGGTTGAGGCGAGCTTCCACTGTCTTGTCCTCACTCGTGCGTCTGGGGTGAACGAACACGAGATGCCTGCCGCGCGGATCCTGTGACAGCCGGGCCCGGTGACGAGCGACACAGCGGGGTGCTGTCACAGAATGGCGGTCAGGGACATCTGGTGAGTAACCCAGCCGACTGACTAGGAGCCGCCCCGTGGACGACCACCCGGACCGCGCGACCGAGGTGTTCCTCGCCCATCGGAACCTGCTGTTCACCATCGCCTACGAGATGCTCGGCTCGGCCGCCGACGCCGAGGACGTGCTGCAGGAGACCTGGCTGCGCTGGGCCGGCGTGGACCTGGCGGAGATCCGGGAGCAACGGGCCTACCTGGTCCGGATCACCACCCGCCAGGCGCTGGCCCGGCTGCGCGTGCTGGGCCGCCGCAAGGAGTCCTACGTCGGTTCCTGGCTGCCCGAGCCGCTGCTCACCGCGCCCGATGTGGCCGAGGACGTGGAACTGGCCGACAGCGTGTCGATGGCGGTGCTGCTGGTGCTGGAGACGCTGGCCCCGACCGAGCGGGCGGTGTTCGTGCTGCGCGAGGTGTTCGACCTGCCGTACGAGGAGATCGCCGAGGCGGTGGACAAGAGCCCGGCCGCGGTCCGCCAGATCGCGCACCGGGCGCGGGCGCACGTGGCCGCGCGGCGACCGCGCGAGGTGGTCTCGGCGGCGGAGACGCGTTCCGCGCTGGCCGCCTTCCAGCGGGCCACCGAAACCGGCGACCTGCAAGGGCTGCTGGACATCCTGGCGCCGGAGGTCGTGCTGCTCGGCGACGGTGGCGGCATCAAGCAGGCCGTGCCGCGGCCGATCGTGGGCGCGGACAAGGTGGCCCGCCTGCTGCTCGGCGGGCTCGGGCGGACGGACGGGCTGATCTCGTTCCGGCCCACCCAGGTCAACGGCCACCCGGCGCTGGTGGTGCAGCAGGACGGCGAGCTGGACACCGTGGTGGCGGTGCGCATCGACGACGGCCGGATCACCGGGCTCTACGCGGTGCGCAACCCGGAGAAGCTCTCGCACATGGCGCGCGAGCACACGCTGAGCCGCTTCGTCTAGGAGAGCTGGTTGGCCAGTGCGGCCGCGAGCTCGGCGCGGCCGCGCACGCCGAGCTTGCGGTAGGCACTGGTGAGGTGCAGCTCCACGGTGCGCACGGTGAGGAACAGCGACTCGGCGATCTCCCGGTTGGTCTCGCCCTTGGCGGCGCGGGCGGCGACCCGGCGTTCGCTGCCGGTGAGGCTGTCCGCGGGTGAGTCGGTGCCCCTGCGCAGCCGCCCGCCCGCCTCCAGCAGCGCGGCCGAGGACAGCGAGACCTGGCGGCGGTGCCGCAGCAGCACCGAGCGATCGAGGGAGCTGCGCAGGCGCTTGCGGGCGGCCTCCGGGTCGCCTTCCCGCAGCAGCGCCTTGCCGAGCAGGTACTCGGCCTTGGCGTGCTCGAACTTGGCCGGGGAGGCGGCCAGCACCCGCACCGCCTCGGTCAGCAGGCGCACGCCCTGCGGGCCGGGGGTGGCCGCGCCGCGGGCGGTCAGCGCCATGCCCAAAGCCCTTGGCGTGCCCCAGCGCTGGGCCAGCTCCGCGCCGTGCCCGGCGATCAGGCGGGCCTCCTCCAGGCGGCCCAGCTCAGCGAGCAGGCAGGCCGCGTCGTACCACCACGGGGCCAGCACCGGGTTGTCCACGTTGCCGTCGCGCAGGCTGACGCCGCAGTGCCGCAACACTTCCAGCGCCTGCTCGGTCTCCCCCAGCGCCTCGTGCGTGCGGGCCCTGGCCATCAGGTAGTAGTGGTACTCCAGGGTGAAGGCCTCGAAGCGGGGCCGGTGGATCTGGTCCAGGACCTCCTGCGCGCGCTCGGCCTCGCCCAGGTCGGTGAGCACCACGGCGAAGGCGATCTGCGGCATCACCATCCCGCCCGCCCAGTTCTCCTGCACCACCAGCTCGTAGCAGGACTGGGCGTCGGCCAGCGCCTCCACCAGGTCGCCGTTCCAGTGCCGGACGATGGCGCGCAGGCTGGTCACCATGCAGTAGGTCCAGGCCGCGCCGGCGGACTGCATGTGCTCGACCAGCGTGTCCAGGGTGGCGGGCATGGCCTCGGTGTCATCGGCCAGGTAGAGGGTGTAGATGGAGCCCAGGATGGTCCAGCCGCCCGCCTCCACCTCGTTGATCTTGAGCGCGGCCCTGGCCTGTTCGGCGGCCTCGGCGGCGGGGTGGGCGCGCACCATGCCGAGCAGGGCCAGCCCGGCCAGCAGCTGCCGCTCCTCGGTGGTGTCCCCTGGCGGGACCGGCCGGTGCTCGAAGCGGTCGCCGAGGGCGGCCAGGTTGGCCTTCTCGTCGATGCCCGCGGCCAGCAGGGAGGCCTCCACCACCGCCAGCAGCGCCCGGTCGCCGCCGTCGGGTTCCGGGCCGATGACCGCTTCCAGCGCCGCCAGGGTCTGGCCGGCCAGCGCGAAGGCCCGCACCGAGTTCTGCGCGCGCAGTGAGGTGATGGTGTACTGCAACACGATCGGCACCCTGGCGCGCGGATCGGCCACCAGTTCCAGCGCGCGTTCCAGGTGGGCGAGCGCGGTGCCGGGCTGGATCATGGCGAGCACCCTGGCCGCCTGGCTGAGCACCGCCACGTCGGCGTCGTCCACCGCGAGCACCCGTTCCAGGTAGCCGGCCGCCACCCTCGGCGCCCCCCGGTGCTCGGCGTACCCGGCGGCCTCGCGCAGCACGTCGGCCATCCACGGCTCCGGCGTGCCGGGCAGCAGCGCCAGCAGCACCGCCACCTCCTCCGCCGGGCGGCCCACGTCGTTGAGCAGGGTGGCGGCGCGTTCGCGCAGCTGGTCCAGCTCGGCAGGCGGGGTGCCGGTGAGCACGGTCTGCCGGATGGTGTCGTGCGCGAACTCCGGGCGGGTGCCGCAGTCGCCCGCGGTGATCAGGTCGCGGCGGCGCAGCTCGGCGATGGCCGCGGTGGTGGTGCGCTGGTGCGCCCCGGCCAGCGCGGCCAGCAGCTCGACCTGTTCGCCGGGCAGCACCGCGATCGCGCGGGCCACCGCGAGGATCTGCTCGGGCAGCCGGTCCAGCACCGAGCGGGCGACCACCTCGCGGCCGAGGTCGGCCAGCACCGCGAGGTCGGTGCGGTCGCCGTCGTAGTCGTTGAGCCGGGCCATGATCCGGCCAAGCAGCAGCGGGTTGCCGCCGGTGAGCTGGGCGCAGTGCGCGGCGAACTCCTCATCCGGCCGCTCGCCCAGCACCTTGGTCAGCAGCTCGGCCACCGGCTGGGCGCTGAGCGCGGGCAGGTCCATCGGGTGGCACAGCGGCAGTCCGGCGATCTCGTCGAAGACCTCGGCGGCCGGGGCGTCCCTGCCGGTGCGCTGGGTGAGCACCAGCAGCAGCGGCAGGTCCTCGGCGCGGCGCAGCAGGAAGGCCAGCCAGCGCAGCGAGGGCTCGTCGCACCACTGCACGTCGTCCACGGCCAGCACCAGCAGCCCGTCCGCGGTGAGCCCGACGGTGAGCCAGTGCAGGCCGTGCAGCACTGCATAGGCGTTGCTGTGCAGGGTGGGGTCGTGCAGGTCGGGGTCGACCGCGGGCAGCGCGTGCCGGGCGCTGCCGTCGAGCAGCCGGCCAGCACCGCCGTCCTCGGTCAGCCGCAGCGGCTCGAACAGCTCGCGCACCGCGGCGTAGGGCCCGCCGCCGGACTCCCGGCAGCGCGCGGACAGGCTGCGTGCGGCCAGCGGCGCGATCCGGGACAGGGCGGCGTGCAGCAGGCTGGTCTTGCCGATCCCGGCCGGGCCGCGCAGCAGGACCGCCTGACCGGTGCCGGCCCGCGCCTTGTCCGCGATCTCGACCAGCAGGTCCAGCTCGTGGTCCCGCCCGACCAGCTCAACGCCCCCGCTCATGGCGGAATCCTAGCTCTCCGTAGCGGTCTGAACGTTCATCGTTCCCAGTGGCCGGGACCCCGGCGTGCCCGCACCTCTGGGCGTTTTCCTGCCCTGGACAGGCCATGGTGGCCGCACGGCCCGCGACGGGCTCGCCTAGGCAGTCAAGGAGGACCTATGCCGGCAGACGAACCGGCCCGGTGCCCGGTCGTGGAGTTCCCCCGGCGGCTCGCCGGTGCGCCGTTCCCACCGGCGGACTACGCCCGCTTCCGCGAGCTCCCCGGCCTGGTCCGCACCAGCCTGCCCACCGGCCAGCAGGTGTGGCTGGTGACCAGGCACGAGGAGGTGCGCGCGATCCTCACCGACCCCAGGGTCAGCTCGGACCCGACCAGGGAGGGCTTCCCCAGCTTCGGCCGCACCGGCGGGGTGCCGCGCTCGGACGAGGTGCCCGGCTGGTTCGTCGGCTACGACCCGCCGGAGCACAACCGGTTCCGCAAGGCGCTGATGCCGGAGTTCACCGTGCGCCGGATGCGCGAGTGGCGACCGGCGATCCAGCAGATCGTGGACGGCCGGATCGACGCCATGCTGGCCAGGGGTGACAAGGCCGACCTGGTCGAGGACTTCGCGCTGCCGATCCCGTCGCTGGTCATCTCCGCGCTGCTCGGTGTGCCCTATGCCGACCACGAGTTCTTCGAGTCGCGGACCCAGGTGCTGGTCAGCCTGGCCTCCACCGACCAGGAGCGGGAGGCCGCGGGCACCGCGCTGCTGCGCTACGTCAGCAGGCTGATCAAGATCAAGCAGAAGTGGCCGGGCGACGACCTGATGAGCAGGCTGCTGGCCGCGGGCACGCTGACGCCGGAGGAGCTGCCCGGGGTGGGCATGCTGCTGCTGATCGCCGGGCACGAGACCACCGCCAACAACATCGCCCTCGGCGTGCTGACCCTGCTGATGAACCCGGAGTGGATCGGCGACGAGCGGGTGGTCGACGAGACGCTAAGGCTGCACTCGGTGGCCGACCTGGTGGCGCTGCGGGTGGCGGTGGCGGACCTGGAGATCGGCGGGCAGCTGATCAAGGCGGGCGAGGGCATCATGCCGCTGGTGGCCGCGGCCAACCACGACGAGTCGATGTTCGACTGCCCCAGCAGGTTCGACCCGGACCGGGGCGCGAAGCAGCACGTGGCCTTCGGCTACGGCGTGCACCAGTGCCTGGGGCAGAACCTGGTGCGGGTGGAGATGGACATCGCGTACCGGACGCTGTTCGAGCGGATTCCTGGGCTGAAGCTGGCGGTGCCGCCCGCGGAGCTGCCGTTCAAGTACGACGGGGTGCTCTTCGGCGTGCACTCGATGCCGGTGAGCTGGTAACCCGCGCCTGCGACCTGGCCCGCGAACGTCGAGGGCCAGGTCGCGGGCGGGTCAGCCGGGCTGCTCGGTCGCCGGGCAGGACAGTCCCCTGCCCGGCACGGTCAGGTCGATCAGGTAGGCGTCGACCGCCTGGTTGACGCACGCGCTGGCGCCCGCGTCGCTGTAGATCGTGTGGCCCCACCCCTGGTAGGTGACCAGGTGCGAACCGCTCTGCGCCGCGGCCGTGCGGCTCCACTCGTGCGGCGTCTGCGCGTCGTGCGCGGTGCCGATGCTGACCAGCGGCGGCGCGCCCCGGTCCCGGAGCGGGCGCTGCGGGTTCGTCGTGGTCAGCGGATTGCCGACGCAGGCGGCGAAGAGGTCGATCTGGGGGCTCCAGCCGACGTTGGGGAACTCCTGGCCGAGCCTGCCGAGCAGGGCTTGGTACTCGGCGAAGTCTTTGATCGGGAGTCGCCAGTCGCTGCACCAGATCGCCGGGGCCGGGCGGTTGACCGGTTCGGTGGCCGGCCGCGGCGCGGCGGGGCCGCCGTCCTGGAAGCGCTTGAGCTCGGTGGCGAGGAAGTGCCAGTCCTTCGGGGTGTTGAGGTAGAAGTACAGCTGGGTGGTCATGTCGTAGAAGTCGAACCTGGTGGTCGAGCCCGGGTAGAACAGGGTGCCCGCCTTGGCCTTCTCCCGCAGCTCGCCGTAGACCTTCGCGGTGCCGCGTCCGTGCAGCGCGCAGCCGGCCGTGCGGTCGCACCAGCGCGCGAACTTGGCGAAGTTGCGTTCCACCGGCGCGGTCAGGGTCCGCATGAACTCGTAGGTGCTGCGCAGGCTGTGGTCCATGTTGCCGTCGTTGACCATCGCCCTGACCCGGTGCGGAAACCGTTCGGCGTACTGCTGGCCGAGCAGCGTGGCGTAGGAGTAGCCGAGGTAGCTCAGCTGCCGCTCGCCGAGGGCGGCGCGGACGGCGTCCAGGTCGCGCACCGCGTTCAGGTTGCCGACGTGGTCGATCAGCGCGCCGGTGTGCGCCCGGCAGTCGGCCGCCTGCCGCCGGTTGAGCGCGACCCAGTTGTCGAACTCGGCCTGGTTCTTCGGGTGCCGCGCCTCGTAGGCCCGGTCGGTGAGGGCCTCGTCGCAGCGCACCTGCTCGGCTGCGTTGACCCCGCGCGGGTCGAAGCCGACCACGTCGAACCGCTCGTGCACGGCGGCGGTGAACGGCGACCCGCCTGCCACCATCAACACCCCGGAGCCGCCGGGGCCGCCCGGATTTGTCACCAGCACGCCAATGCGTCTGCCCGGGTCCTTCGCCTTTCGCCGGGAAATCGCCACGTGGGTTTTCCGGCCGTCCGGTTGTGACCAGTCGAGCGGCACCGCGACGGTCGCGCATTGCGCGCCGCCGTCACCGCCGGGGCAGTCCTGCCAGACCAGCGTGCCGCCCGCCGAGGCAGGCGGCACGGTCACGCCGGTGAGCACCACCGCCGCGGAAACCGCGCCGAGGAGAAACTTCTTGGGCATTTCCCGCCAGCCGCTCACCCCAGCGACCCCAGCCATTCCTCGACCATCTCAGCGACCTTCCCGGAGTCCTCCTTGGCCAGCGAGAAGTGGTCCGCGTCGATCGTGCGCACCACGTCCGCGGGCACCAGCGTCGGCGGCAGTTCCACGACGCTGCCGTCCATGTCCTTGGTGCAGCGCAGCAGCAGGCTCGGCACGGTGGACTCCAGCAGGTCCGCCCCGGCCAGCTTGCTGAACCAGTGCGCCATCGCCGAGAGCCGGGCCGCGCTCAGCGGGATCGCCGAGGAGCCGATCTTGTCTAGGTAGAACTGGGTCATCCCGCCCATGCCGCCGGTGTCGCTGCCGTCGTTGCGCACGCTGAGGGTGTCCAGCATGGCCACGCCCTCGGGCTTGATGCCCCACACCTGTTCCAGCACCCCGGCCGCGCCGAGTGCGATCGAGCCGCCGGAGGAGTGGCCCAGCAGCAGGAACGGCTGGCCCTCGCTGGCTTCCAGCACGCTTTCGGCCACGGTGCGGATCGCGGTGTCGCCGTTGGCGGGCAGTGGCTCGTCCTCGGCGAAGCCCATCAGCGGCAGTGCCACCACCCGGCGGCGGCCGCGGAAGTGCGCGGCGATCCTGGCGTACTGGTGCACGCCGCCGGTGATCACCGGGGAGCTGATGCAGATGATGGTGGGCGAGTCGGGGCCGTCGGCGAGCAGGGTGGCCGGGGACAGCGTGGTCAGCTCGGCCGGGCTGTCGAAGCCGGGGCGCAGCGCGGCGACCGCCTTGAGCAGGGTGAGCCCGCCCTGGGCGTTGCCGCTGTGGATGGCGTCGGCGAAGAGCCGTTCCACCGTCTCGCCGCCGCCTGCGCCACCGGCCTGCGCGGGCGCGTTGCCCGCGGCCACCGAGTCGGCCAGCTCCGCGCGCAGCCGCTGGGCCAGCGCGGCCGGTGTCTTGGTGTCGAAGACGATCGTGGAGGCCAGCCGCAGCCCGGTGGCGTCGGCCAGCTTGTTGCGCAGCTCCACCGCGATCAGCGAGTCGAAGCCGGACTCCAGGAACCCGCGCTCGGGGTCCAGCGCGCCGCGGTCGTGGTGCCCGAGCAGCGCGGCGGCGTGCGTGAGGACCAGCTCGCGCACCAGCTCCTCCTGCTCGGTGGCGCCGAGGCCGCGGAACTTCTCCCGCAGCCCCGAGGTGACCACCGCGCCACCGGAGGCGGCCGAGCGGCGGCCGCCCTGCACGATGCCGCGCAGCAGGGCCGGGACCACCGCGCCCTGTCCGGCCGCGCGCCTGCCGACCTTGATCGGGATGACCAGCGGTTCGTCTGAGCCGCTCGCGGTGTCGAACATGGCCAGGCCCTGTTCGGTGGTGATCTCGGGCAGGCCGGCGGAGTCGATCCGGCGGACCTGGCCCTCCTCCAGCCTGCCGGTGAGCTCGCTGCGCTCGGCCCACAGGGTCCAGGCCAGCGAGCTGCCGGGCAGGCCGAGGTCGCGGCGGTGCGCGGCCAGGGTGTCCAGGAAGACGTTGGCCGCGGCGTAGTTGGCCTGGCCAGGGCTGCCGGTGACCCCGGCGACCGAGGAGAACAGGATGAACGCGGTCAGCGGGTGGTCGCGGGTGAGCTCGTGCAGGTGCCAGGCGGCGTCCACCTTGGGCCGCAGCACGGTGCGCAGTCGCTGCCGGTCGAGCTTGGTGATCACGCCGTCGTCGAGCACGCCCGCGGTGTGCACCACGGCGGTCAGCGGGTGCGCGGCCGGGATCGCGGCCAGCACGGCGGCCAGTGCGTCCCGGTCGGTGCTGTCCGCGGCGACCAGGTCGACCTCGGCTCCGGCCTCGGTCAGCTCCTGGCGCAGCTGCTCGGCTCCGGGGGCGTCCGGGCCGCGGCGGCTGAGCAGCAGCAGGCGGCGGGCGCCGTGCTCGGTGACCAGGTGCCTGCTGAGCGCGGCGCCGAGGGTGCCGGTGCCGCCGGTGATCAGCACGGTGCCCTCGGGGGCGAGGCCGCCGGGCAGGGTGAGCACCACCTTGCCGGTGTGCCGGGCGAGGCTGACGTGCCGGAAGGCGTCCCTGGCCCGGCGGACGTCCCAGCGGGTGACCGGCAGCGGGCGCAGCTCGCCCGCGGCGAACCTGGCCAGCAGCTCGCCGAGCAGGCGCTGGACCTCGGCCGGGTCGAGGGTGCCCAGGTCGACCGCGCGATACCAGGTGCCGTCCAGGGTGTCGGCGGTGCGGATGTCGGTCTTGCCCAGCTCCACGAACCGGCCGCCGTCGGCGAGCAGCCGCAGGGAGGCGTCGGCGAACTCGCCGGAGAGGGAGTTGAGCACCACGTCCACGCCGCGGCCGCCGGTGACCGCGCCGAACGCGGCGGCGAAAGCGGTGTCCCTGGAGGAGGCGAGGTGGTCCCCGGCCACGCCGAGCTCGCGCAGCAGGGCGTGCTTGCCAGGGCTCGCGGTGGCGAAGACCTCCGCGCCGAGCAGCCGGGCGAGCTGGATGGCGGCCATGCCCACGCCGCCGGTGCCCGCGTGCACCAGCACCGACTGGCCGGCGCGCAGCTCGGCCACCTCGGCCAGGCAGTGGTAGGCGGTGAGGAAGGCGATCGGCACGGCGGCCGCGACCTCGTCGGTCCACGCCGCCGGGGCCGGGGCGAGCAGGCGCTCGTCGGCGACCACCTGGGGGCCGAAGCCGCCGCGGACCACGCCGAAGACCCGGTCGCCGACGCGCAGGCCGTCGACCTCGGGGCCGGTCTCGGTCACCACGCCCGCGACCTCCGCGCCAAGCGGTTCCGGTTCGCCAGGGTAGGTGCCGAGAGCCTTGAGCACGTCGCTGAAGTTGACGCCCGCGGCGCGCACGCGCACCCGGACCTCGCGCCCGGTCAGCTCGCGTTCGGCTTCGGGGCTGGGGGCCAGGGTGAGCGCGTCCAGGCTGCCGGGGTTGGCGGTGTCCAGTCGCCAGGCGCCGGCCGGGGGCAGCAGGCCGGGGCCGGAGGCGAGGGTGGCCAGGCGGCCGAGGCGGACCGCGCCGTCGCGGACGAGCACCTGGGTCTCGCCGCCGTCGAGCAGGCCGGGCAGGGCGGGCACCGTGGTGGTGGAGCTGTCCTCGGTGTCCAGGTCGGCGAGCAGGAACCGGCCGGGGTGCTCGGACTGGGCGGAGCGCACCAGGCCGTGCACGGCGGCCGCGCCCAGGTCGATGACCGGGTCCTCCGGGCCGCCGGAGACCGCGCCGCAGGTCACGAACAGCACCCTGGCGCGGGCCAGCGCGGCGTCGCCGGTGAGCTGCTGGATGATCTCCAGGGTATGCGCGGTCAGCTCGTGCGCGGCGGCCACCGGGTCGGCGCCACCGGCCAACTGCACCACGAGCACGTCTGGCACGGTGGTGTCCCCGCCCGCGGCCAGGTCGGCGATGGAGCTGACGTAGCTGGTGGCCCGGCCGCCGATCAGGTCGATGGCCGAGGCGAGGCCGAAGACGTCACCGCCCACGATCGCCCAGCGGGCGCCCGAGGCAGGCCGCAGGTCGCCGGTGTGCGGGGTCCAGTCCAGCCGGAACAGCGAGGCCTGCTCGTCCCTGGCCACCGGGGCGGCCGCGGCGGCCCCGACCGAGCGCAGGGCCAGCGAGCCGACGGTGAGCACGGCCGCGCCGGTGACGTCGGTGGCCGACAGCGTGACCGTGTCGGCCCCAGTCTCGGCCAGCCGCACCCGCAGGCAGGACGCGCCCGCGGCGTGCAGGGTGACCTCGGCCCAGGTGAAGGGCAACAGCATGCTGCCGGCTTCCGGGTTGAGCACGAAGGAGATCGGGTGCAGCGCGGCGTCCAGCAGCGCGGGGTGCACGCCGAAGGATCCGGCTTCTTCCTCGGCTCCGGGCAGTTCGACCTCGGCGAAGACCTCGCCCTCGCCGAGCCACACCGCGCGCAGGCCCTGGAAGGCCGGGCCGAACTCGCGGTCGGCGTAGAACCCTTGCAGGTCAACGGGTTGCGCCCCGGCGGGCGGCCAGTCCGGCGTCGGCTCGGGTTCGGCGACCGGTCGCGGGCCGAGCACACCGGTGGCGTGCTGAGTCCAGCGCGCGTCCTCCTGACCGGCCGGCCTGGAGTACACGCCGAGCTCGCGTCTGCCGGTGTCGTCGGGAGCGCCGATGACGAGTTGCACGGTGGTGGTGTCGCTCGCGGCGAGCACCAGTGGGACCGCGAGGTTCAGCTCCTCCACCGCGGGGCAGCCCACCAGGTCTCCCCCGCGCACCGCCAGTTCCAGGAAACCGGTGCCGGGGAACAGGATCAGCCCACCGGCCACGTGGTCGGCCAGCCACGGGTGCGTTGCCAGCGAGATCCGGCCGACGCACACCACCTGCTCGCTGTCGGCGTGCTCGACCACCGCGTCCAGCCACGGGTGGTCGGCGCGGCCGAGTCCGGCGGCGGTCACGTCGACCGCGGTGCTGCCCGGTCGCGGCCAGTGCCGCTCGCGCTGGAAAGCGTAGGTGGGCAAGGAGATCCGCTTGCCGCCGGGCAGCGCCGGGGTCCAGTCGACGGGCAGGCCGCGCACGTGCGCCTCGGCCAGCGCGGTGAGCAGCCGCCGCCTGCCCCCGTCCTCGCGGCGCAGGGTGGCCAGGGTGATCACCGCTTCGCCGGTGTCCTCGCCGATCTCGGCCACCGCGTGCGCGAGCACCGGGTGCGCGCTGATCTCGACGAAGGTGCGGAAGCCCTCGGCCAGCAGCTGCCGGATGGCGGGGTCGAACTTGACCTCCTCGCGCAGGTTGCGGAACCAGTGCTCGGCGGTGAAGTCCGCGCCGCGCACCCAGTCGCCGGTGGCCGGGGAGAACAGCGGGATCTCCGGCGCGGCGGGGGTGACGTCCTCCAGATCGGCGAGCAGTTCCTCGCGGATGGTCTCCACCTGGACGGAGTGCGAGGCGTAGTCCACCGGGATGCGCTTGGCGTTGATGTCCTTGGCGTTGAGGGAATCCACCAGCGCCTGCACCGCGTCGACCTCGCCGGAGACCACCACCGAGCGCGGCCCGTTGACCGCGGCCACCTGCGCGCCCTGGCCGATCAGCTGGCGAACCTCGTTGGCGGGCAACGGGATCGCGGCCATGGTGCCCAGTCCGGACAGCCGCCGAGCGATGGCCGCGCTGCGCAAGGCGACGATCTTCGCCGCGGTGGCCAGGTCGAGCGCGCCCGCGATGACGGAGGCGGCCAGCTCGCCCTGGGAGTGCCCGAGCACCGCGTCCGGCCGCACCCCGTGTTGCTGCCAGACCGCGGCCAGCGCGACCATGACCGCGAAGGAGGCGGGCTGCACCACGTCGACCCGCTCCAGCGTGCCCTCGGGGCCCTGCCCGCGCAGCACCTCGGTCAGCGACCAGTCCACGTGCGGGGCCAGCGCTGCCGCGCACTCGGCGATCCGCTCGGCGAACACCGGCGACTCGTCCAGCAGCGCGCCGCCCATGCCGATCCACTGCGCGCCCTGCCCCGGGAAGACGAAGGCGATCCGGCCCGGCTTGCCCGCGGATCCGGTGACCACAGCGGGGTTCGGCGTCTCCTCGGTGATCGCTCGCAGGCCGTCGGCGAGTTCGTCCGCCGCGCCGACCACCACCGCGCGGTACTCGAACCGGCTGCGGGTAGTGGCCAGCGAGTAGCCGATGTCGACCGGCTCACCGGGGTGGTCGAGCAGGTGTTCTGCCTGTGCCCGCAAGGCTTTCTGGCTGCGCCCGGACAGCACCCAGGGCACCGTCGCCGGCACCTCACGCGGCTGCTCGTCCTCGGTTTCCTCGGCCGGGCCTTGCTCCAGCACGATGTGCGCGTTGGTTCCGCTGATACCAAAGGAAGAAACCCCGGCACGGCGCGGTCGTCCGGCATCCGGCCACGGGGTCTGCTCGGTCAGCAGCCGGACCTGGCCCGCGGTCCAGTCGATGTGCGGGGACGGCCGATCCACGTGCAGGGTCTGGGGCAGCACGCCGTGCCGCATCGCCATGACCATCTTGATGATCCCGGCGACCCCGGCGGCGGCCTGGGTGTGGCCGAGGTTGGACTTCACCGACCCCAGCCACAGCGGCGTCTCCCGCTCCTGGCCATAAGCCGCCAGCAGCGCCTCGGCCTCGATCGGGTCGCCCAGCTTGGTGCCGGTGCCGTGCGCCTCCACCGCGTCCACATCGGCGGGGGTGAGCCCGGCCGAGGCCAGCGCGGCCCGGATGACCCGCTGCTGGGACGGCCCGTTCGGCGCGGTCAGCCCGTTGGACGCGCCATCGGAGTTGACCGCGGAACCGCGCACCAGAGCCAAGATCTGGTGCCCGTTGCGCCGCGCGTCGGCCAGCGTCTCCACCAGCAGCAGGCCGACGCCCTCGGACCAGCCGGTGCCGTCCGCGCCCTCGGCGAAGGCCTTGCACAGCCCGTCCGGCGCCAGCCCGCCCTGCCGGGTGAACCCGGCGAAGCCCATCGCGGTGGACATCACGGTCACCCCACCGGCCAGCGCCAGCGAACACTCCCCCGACCGCACGGCCTGCGCCGCCGAGTGCAGCGCCACCAGCGAGGAGGAGCAAGCGGTGTCGATGGTGACGGCCGGGCCTTCCAGCCCGAAGACGTAGGCGATCCGCCCGGACACCACACTCGCGGCCAGCCCGGTCCCGGCGTGCCCGGCCACGTCCTCACCGCTGCGCAGCACCAGCTCGGAGTAGTCCTGCCCGTTGGTGCCCACGAACACGCCGGTCTTGCTGCCGCGCAACGCGTGCGGGTCCAGCCCGGCCCGCTCGAAGGTCTCCCAGGCGGTCTCCAGCAACAGCCGCTGCTGCGGGTCCATCGCCAGCGCCTCACGGGGCGAGATGCCGAAGAAGGAGGCGTCGAAGTCGGCCACGCCGCGCAGGAACCCGCCGACCTCGGTGGCGCTGTGGCCCTCCCCGTCCCCGCTGAGCACCCGCAGGTCCCAGCCGCGGTCGGTCGGGAACGGCGACATCACGTCCGCGCCCTCGGCGAGCACTCCCCACAGCTCCTCCGGCGAGGACACCCCGCCGGGGAACCGGCAGGCCATCCCCACGATGGCTACCGGCTCCTGCCGCCCGCTCTCCAGCTCCTCCAGTCGTCGCCGGGTCTCGTGCAGGTCTGCGGTTACCCACTTGAGGTAGTCGACGAGCTTGCTGTCGTCCGGCATATGGCTTCGACCCTTCCCGTGGCACCAGCCTCGCCAGTCTTGGGTTGATGCCCCCGGAAAATCCTTAGTGACTTGGCTGGCGCCCGCCGAACTGCCAGTTGTGCACCTCGACGTCGGCATACCGCTCGACGGCGAGCACCGCACGCGCCGCCGCCGCGTCCGCCGCCCGGACCAGCGCCGCCGTGCCCAGCCACCGGTCCCCGTCATCGGCGAGCAGCGGCCCGTAGGCGATCAGCTCCTCCCGGTCCGCGGGCAAGGCCAGGTCCACCGGCTCCCCCGCGCCCAGCCCGAGCACCAGGTACCGGTTGCCGCCGGTGCGGCCGCCGGGGAAGTCCCACATGGTGCGGCCCAGCGTGTTGCGCCACCGCCGCAGCAGCACGTCCCGGTACGCCCCGGCCTGGTAACCGGGCTCGTCGAAGGCGAAAGCACGGGCCGCGGCGGCATCCGGCAGATCGAGGATGTGCACGCTGCCGGTGGGAACGTCACCGAGCATGGTGGGACCGCGGGCGATCATCTCCGCCGCGTACCGGTCCATGTAGGACCAGTGCTCCTCCAGCAGCTCCTGGCGCAGCGCCAGTGAACCGGGCCGGTCGCGGTGGTAGCAGAAGAACTCCATCCGCACAGTGTGCCCGGCTGGTCGTGGACTGGGGCCGGTATCGCGGCGCGGCCCCAGTCCACGAGTTCAGTTGATCGCGGTCACGGGCGTTCCCACTCGTTGTCCAGCAGGTCGAACAGCTCCTCGTCGGTGGCCGACTCGAAGTCCACCTCCTCCTCGGCCTTGCCGCCGCGCAACCCGGCCAGCAGCAGGTCGAGCTTGCCGCTGAGCAGTTGGCGGGTGTTCTCATCCGCGGTGAGCGCGGCGAGGTCGGCGCCGAGGCGGTCCAGCTGCCGGAGCAGCTCGGCGGCCGGGTCCGCTTCGGCCGGGGCGAGCAGGGGCAGCAGGTAGTCGGCGAGCACCTCCGGGGTGGGGTGGTCGAACAGCAGCGAGACCGGCAGTCGCCTGCCCAGTGCGGTGCCCAGCAGGTTGCGCAGCTCGACCGTGGTGAGCGAGTCGAAGCCGAGCTCCTGGAACCGCCGGTCCCGGCCCACCGCGGCCGGGTCGGCGTGGCCGAGCACGGTGGCGGCCTGGTCGCGGATCAGGTCCACCACCACCTCGTGCCGCTGGGCGGCCGGCGCCTCGGCCAGGCGGGCCAGGAAGTCCGCCGCGGTGTCCCGGTCCGGGCCCTGGCGGGCCGGATCGCGCACCAGGCCCCGCATCAGCGGCGGGATCTGGCCTGCCGAACGGATCGAGGCCAGGTCCAGGCGCAGTGGCACCGGCACCGCCTCGGGTCCGCCGGTCAGCCCGTCGAAGAGGGCCATGCCTTCCTCGGCGGAGAGCGGCAGCACGCCGAGCCTGCGCATCCGCGCCGCCTCCGCCTCGCTGACCATGCCGTCTTCCAGCGACCACGGACCCCAGGCGATGGAGGTCGCGGGCAGGCCCTGGGCCCTGCGGTGCTGGGCGAGGCCGTCCACGAAGGCGTTGGCCGCGGCGTAGCCGGCCTGGCCGCCGTTGCCGAAGACTCCGGCGACCGAGGAGAACAGCACGAACGCGGTCAGGTCCAGGTGCTTGGTCAGCTCGTGCAGGTGCCAGGCCGCGTCTGCCTTGGGCCGCAGCACCGGGGTGAGCGAGTCCGCGGTGAGCCCGGTGAGCACCCGGTCCTCCAGCACACCCGCGGCGTGCACCACGGCCTGCAACGGGTGTTCGGCGGGGATCGTGACCAGCGCGGCGGCCACCGACTCGCGGTCGCCGACGTCGCAGGGCCGCAGGTCCACCGCCGCGCCGAGCCCGGCCAGCTCGTTGACCAGCTCGGGTGCGCCGACCGCCGCCGCGCCGCGCCTGCTCAGCAGCAGCAGACGGCGCACCCCGTGCCTGGCCACCAGGTGCCGGGCCAGGACCTTGCCGAGACCGCCGGTGCCGCCGGTGATCACCACCGTGCGGTCCGGGTCCCACTTGGTCTCGGTGTCCGCCGCGACCGGCAGCCGCAGCAGCCGGGCCGCCAGCGCGCGACCGCCGCGGACGAGCACCTGCGGCTCCTCCGCCAGCAGCGCCAGCGCGGACTCCGGGACCTCGGCTTCGTCGAGGTCGAGCAGCCCGAACCGGTCCGGGTGCTCGTGCTGGGCGGAGCGGATCAGGCCCCAGATGGCCGCGCCCGCAACGTCTTCCGGCTCCGGGCCGACAGCCCGGCGGGTCACCAGCACCAGGCGGGAACCGAGGAACCGGTCCTCGGCCAGCCACTGCTGGGCCACCGCGAGCACCCCGGCCAGCCGTTCGTGCGTGGCCGCGACAAGATCGCCACCGGATGCCTCGCAGCGCAGCAATACCAGTGGTGGCACGGCTTCCAGCTCGTCGAGCGCCGCGACCTCCACCCATTCCGGCACCACCGCGTTGCTCGTCGCCGGGGACCAGGCCAGCTGGAACAGCGTGTCCTGCGACCGGTCCGCCGCCGCCAGCTGCTCGGTCGACACCGGCCGAACCCGCAGAGTGTCCACTGTGGCCACTGCCCGGCCATCGGCGTCCACCGCCAGCAGCGTCAGGCCTTCCTCGGTCCGCGTGAGCCGGACCCGCAGTGCCGCAACGCCGGTGCGGTGCAGCGTGACGCCCTCCCAGGTGTGCGGCACCGCGGCCTCGCCGGTGCCCGCCGCGGCCACCATCGCCGCGTGCAGCGCGGAGTCCAGCAGCGCCGGGTGCAGCCCGAACCGCTCCGCCGACTCCGCCACCTCGGCGGGCAGCGCGACCTCGGCGAACAGCTCGTCCGCCCGCTGCCACAGCGCCCGCAGGCCGCGGAAGGCCGGTCCGTAGCCGAATCCGGCGTCGGTGAGGGCCTCGTAGCTGCCAGTCAGGTCGATCCGTTCGGCGTCGGCGGGCGGCCAGGCCTCGGTCAGGGTGACCGGGCCGGACGGCTGCTCGTCCAGGGTGCCCTCGGCGTTGAGCGTCCAGGGTTCGTCCGCGCCCTCCGGCCGCGAGTGGATGGTGACCTCGCGTTCGCCGGACTGGTTGGCCTCGCCCACCCGGACCTGCACCTGCACCGCGCCCTCGGCGGGCAGCAGCAGCGGCGCGGACAGGGTCAGCTCGACCAGTCGGCCGCAGCCGATCCGGCTGCCCGCCCACCCGGCGAGCTCGGCCAGACCGGTGCCGGGGAACAGCACCCGGCCGAACACCGCGTGATCGGCCAGCCACGGGTGGGTGGCCAGTGAGAGCCTGCTCGAGAACAGCCCGCCCCGCCCGTCGGCGAACTCGGCCACCGCGCCGAGCAGCGGGTGCGCCGACTCGGTCAGCCCGAACGCGCTCACCTCGCCCGCCCGGCCGGTCTGGCTCACCTGCGGCCAGAACCGCTCGTGCTGGAACGGATACGTGGGCAGCTCCACCAGCCGGGCCCCGGCGAACAGCTCCGCCCAGCGCACGCCCCGGCCCCAGCAGTGCAGGGCGGACAGCGCGCTCAGGCAGCCCGCCACTTCGTCCAGGTCCTTCGCCGCGGCGGCCACCACCTCAGCCTCGTCCAGCATCTCCACCATCGCCGGCGTCAACCCGGCGCGCGGTCCCAGCTCCAGGAACACCTGGGCACCCGCGTCGCGCAGTGCGGCAACGGTGTCGGCGAACCGGACGGTCTCCCGCACGTGCCGCGTCCAGAAACCGGGATCGCCCAGTTCCGCCGCGCCCACCCGGGTTCCGGTCAGCGCGGAGATCAGCGGCACGGCCGGTTCGGCGACCGTGATGCCCTCGATGGCCGCGGCGAACTCGGCCAGCATCGGCTCCATCAACGGCGAGTGGAACGCGTGGCTCACCGACAGCTGTTTGGTGTCCCGTCCTTGCGCGGCAAGGGTTTCCGCGACGGCCAGCACGGCAGCTTCGGCACCGGCGAGCACCAGCGAGCCGGGCGCGTTGACCGCGGCGATGGACACCTGCTCGGTCAGCAGCGGCAACACCTCCTCCTCGCTGGCCCGCACCGCGACCATCACCCCGCCCGCGGGAAGGGCGGCCATCAGCCGGGCCCGCGCGCGCACCACTGTGCACGCGTCGGTCAGCGACAGCGCGCCGCTGACGTGCGCCGCGGCCAGCTCGCCGATGGAATGACCGGCCACGAAGTCGGGGCGCACGCCCCAGGACTCGAACAGCCGGAACAGCGCCACCTCGAAGGCGAACAGCGCGGGCTGGGTGTTCCCGGTCCCGTTGAGCGCTTCGGCGTCCGCGCCCCACATCACCGCGCGCAGCTCCGGGGCAAACCCGGCCAGCGCGGCGTCGAAGGCCTTGGCGAACACCGGGTAGCGGGCGTGCAGCTCCCGGCCCATGCCGAGTCGCTGGGAACCCTGGCCGGAGAACACGAACGCGGTCCGCCCGCCGGTGGGCGAGCCGAGCACCAGCCCCGGATCGGTCCGGCCCTCGGCGAGCGCGGCCAGCGCCTGGCGGGCGGCGGTGAGGTCGGCCGGGTCGGCGAGGACCGCGGCCCGGTGGCGGAACGCGGATCGGCCGGTGGCCAGGGAGAAGCCAAGGTTGGCCGGGTCCGGCTCGGTGCGCAGGTGAGCGAGGAGCCGGGCAGCCTGGGCACGCAGGGCGGACTCGCTGCGGGCCGACAGCACCCAGGGCACCGCACCTGCACCGGCAGCGGCACCGGCACCGGCACCGGCACCGGCACCGGTCAAGCCTTGCGCGGAAACCGAATCCTGGTTCCGGCCAGGCTGCGCCGGGGCCTGTTCCAGCACCACGTGCGCGTTCGTGCCGCTGATCCCGAACGAAGACACCGCCCCGCGCCGGGGCCGTGCCACCTCCGGCCACACCGTGTTCTCCGCCAGCAGCTCGATCCGCCCGGCGGTCCAGTCCACCTCGCTCGACGGCTTGTCCAGGTGCACCGTACGCGGCAGTTCGCCGTGCCGGATCGCCTGCACCATCTTGATCACACCGGCGACACCGGCCGCCGCCTGGGTGTGCCCCAGGTTCGACTTGACCGACCCGAGCAGCAGCGGCGTCTCCCGGTCCTGCCCGTAGGTGGCCAGCAGTGCCTGCGCCTCAATGGGATCGCCCAGCGTGGTGCCGGTGCCGTGACCCTCCACCGCGTCGACGTCCGAAGTGGACAGTCCAGCGCTGGCCAGCGCGGCGCGGATGACCCGCTGCTGGGACGGCCCGTTCGGCGCGGTCAGCCCGTTGGACGCGCCATCGGAGTTGATCGCCGAACCTTTGACCACGGCGAGGACCTGGTGCCCGTTGCGCTGTGCGTCGGACAGCCGCTCCAGCACCAGCATGCCAACACCCTCGGACCAGCCAACGCCGTCCGCACTGTCCGAATAGGACTTGCACCGGCCGTCGGGCGCGAGGCCGTTCTGCCGGGTGAACTCCACGAACGCGCCCGGGGTGGACAGCACGGTCGCGCCACCGGCCAGCACCAGCGAGCACTCCCCCGCGCGCAGCGCCTGCGCCGCCCAGTGCATCGCGACCAGCGAGGACGAACAGGCCGTGTCCACGGTGACCGCGGGACCTTCCAAGCCGAGGATGTAGGCGACCCGGCCGGAGGCGACGCTGGGCGCGTTGCCGCTACCGCGGAAGCCCTCGAACTCGTCGGCGGTGAGCATGCTGCCGTAGTCGGAGTACATGATCCCGGCGAACACCCCGGTGTCGCTGCCGCGCAGGGTGGCCGGGTCGATCCCGGCCCGTTCCAGGGCTTCCCAGCTGACCTCCAGCAGCAGGCGGTGCTGGGCGTCGGTGGCCAGGGCCTCGCGCGGGCTCATGCCGAAGAACTCCGGGTCGAACCCGGCCACGTCGTCCATGAACCCGCCGCGCCCGGTGGCCGAACCCCCGGCCGCGCCTGCCTGCTGCCCGATGAGCTGGGCCAGGTCCCAGCCCCGGTCGGTGGGGAACTCGGCGGTGGCGTCCCGCCCGGCCTGCAGCAGCCGCCACAGGTCCTCCGGTGAGTTGACGCCGCCGGGGAAGCGGCAGCCCATGCCGACGATCGCGATCGGCTCGTCGTTGACCGCGGCCGTGTGCACCCGCGCCTCGGGCTCGTCCGCGCCGAGCAGTTCGGCCAGCAGGTGCCGGGTGAGCACGGCGGCCGACGGGTAGTCGAAGACCAGCGTGGCCGGCAGGCGCAGGCCGAGCTCGGCGGTGAGCTGGTTGCGCAGGTCGACCGCGGTGAGCGAGTCGAAGCCGAGGTCGGAGAAGGACCGGTCGGCGTCGATCAGGTGCGCGCCGTCGTGGCCGAGCACCGCGGCGACCCTGGTGCGGACCAGCTCCTCTAGGTGCTCGTGCCGCTCCACCGGGGTGAGCCGGGTCAGCCGCTCGACCAGTCCGCTGTCGGCGGTGGCCTGGGCGGCCCGGCGGCCGGTGCGGCGCGGGCCGATGAGCTGGTGCAGCACCGGTGGCAGGTCCGGCAACGCGCGCAGCACGGCCAGGTTCAGCCGCACCGGCAACAGCACCGGCTCTGGCCTGGTGAGCGCCAGGTCGAACAGGCTCAGCGCGTGCTCCACCGCCATCAGCGGCGTGCCGGTCTGCGCAAGGCGGTCCTGTTCGGCGGCGGAGAGCCGGGCGGTCATGCCCGTCTCCGGGGCCCACGCTCCCCAGCCGAGTGCGGTCGCGGGCAGCCCGTTTTCCTTGCGGTGACGGGCCAAGGCGTCGACGAAGGCGTTGGCCGCGGCGTAGTTGCCCTGGCCTGCCGCGCCCATGGTGCCCGCGAGCGAGGAGAACAGCACGAACCCGGCCAGCTCGCGGTCCCTGGTCGCCCCGTGCAGGTGCCAGGCGGCGGAAGCCTTGGCCGCCAACACCTTTTTCAGCCGTTCCGGGTTGAGCGAGCCGATCACGCCGTCGTCGAGCACACCAGCGCAGTGCACCACGGCGGTCAGCCCGTCGATGCCGTCCACCAGCGCCGTCACGGCCTCGCCGTCGGACACGTCGCAGGCCACAACCGTTGCGGTAGCGCCAAGTTCGGCCAGTTCGGCGACGAGCTCAGCGGCTCCGGGAGTGTCCGGGCCGCGCCTGCTGGCCAGCACCAGGCGCTCGATGCCATGCGTGCTGGTGAGCCTGCGGGCGACCAGGCGGCCCAGGCCGTCCACGCCGCCGGTGACCAGAACCGTGCCGTCCCAACGGATCGGCTGCGGTTCGGCCGGGGTGGCGCGGGCGAGGCGGGCGGCGAGGACCTCGGTGCCGCGGATGGCCAGTTGCGGTTCGGCGCTGGCCAGGGCCTGCGGGGGCAGGTCGCCGCCGTCGGGGTCCTGGTCGATGAGCCGGAACTGGCCGGGGTACTCGGCCTGGGCGCTGCGCACCAGGCCCCAGACCGCGGCCGCCGCCGGGTCCGCGCCGGTGGTGGCACCGCGGGTGAGGATGACCAGCGGGTCGCCGGTCGCGATGTGCTGCTGGAGCAGGGACAGGGCCTCGGTGGTGAGGCGCAGCGCCTCGGCCGGGGCGTCCGGGCCACCCGCGAAGCTGACCTGCTCGACCTGTTGTGGCGCGGTGTCCGGCAGCGTGACCGGGGTCCATTCCAGGGTGAACAGCGAGTCGCCGGTGTCCGCGGCGGTGGTCTCCGCCTCCCTGGTGAGCAGGCCTTCGACCGTCACCACCGGCTGACCCGCGCCGTCGATCGCCTGGATGCGCACCGCGTCCCCGTTGGGCGCCAAGCGGACCCGCAGGTCCTGCGCGCCGGAAGCGTGCAGCCGCACCCGGTCCCAGGAGAACGGCAGCCGCGCCGGGCCGCCCTCACCAGCCGCGATCAGTCCGTGCAGGGTGGCGTCCAGCAGCGCCGGGTGCAGGCCGTAGCCGCCGACGTTCTCCGCCGGCAGCCGGACCTCGGCGAACAGCTCCTCGCCGCGCTGCCACAGCGCGGTCAGGCCCTGGAACGCTGGCCCGTAACCAAATCCGGCCGCGGCGAAGCGGGTGTAGCAGTCGGTCAGGTCGACCGGTTCGCTGCCGGTGGGCGGCCAGCTGGTGGCGTCGAAGGACTCGGCCGGGGTGCTCGCGGTGGCCAGCAGGCCGCTGGCGTGCCGGGTCCACGGCTCGTCCTCGCGGTCGGCCGCACGGGAGTGGATGGTGATGGTGCGGCGTCCCGAATCGTCCGGTGCGCCGAGCACGACCTGGATGTTGACCGCGTCGCCCTCGGTGAAGGTGAGCGGGGCGGCCATGGTCAGTTCGTCGACCAGGTCCAGGCCCGCCTCATCACCCGCGCGCAGGGCGAGCTCGACAAAACCCGCGCCGGGGAACAGGATCCGGCCGTTGACCTCGTGGTCGGCCAGCCAGGGGTGGGTGACCACCGAGAGGCGACCGCTGAGCAGCAGCTCGCCGGAACCGGCCAGCGCGGTGCTCGCCGCGAGCAGCGGGTGCCGGGTGGCGGCCAGGCCCAGGTTGGTGGCCTCGCCCCGGCCCGCACCGGGCGCGGGCCAGTAGCGGCGGTGCTGGAACGGATAGGTGGGCAAGTCGACGGTGGCACCGCCGCGCAGCAACGGTTTCCAGTCCACGTCGAAGCCGTTGACGTGCAGCGTGGCCAGGCCGCGCAGCAGCGCCTGTTCCTCGTCCTCGGTGTCGTGGCGCAGCAGCGAGGTGGTGGTGGCTTCCGGCAGCACATCGGCCGCGGCCGAGGCCAGCTGGCCGTCCGGGCCCACCTCCAGCACGCCGCGCACGCCCAGTTCACCAAGGGTGGCAACGGCATCGGCGTAGCGCACGCAGCCACGGACCTGCCGGACCCAGTAGTCGATGGTGCGCAGCTCGTCCCCGTCGGCGAGCCGCCCGGTCAGCGTGGACACCACCGGGATGCGGGGTTCGGCGAAGGAGATGCCGTCGATGGCGGCGGCGAACTCCCGGAGCATCGGCTCCATCAGCGGCGAGTGGAAGGCGTGGCTGACCGCCAGTTTCCTGGTGCGGTGCCCCAGTTCGGTGAGCCGGTCCACCACCTTGGTCACCGCGGCTTCGGTGCCGGAGAGCACCACGCTGCCGGGCCGGTTGACCGCGGCGATGGCCACCGCACCGTCCAGCAGCGCGGCCACCTCGGCCTCGGGGGCGTGTGCCGCGACCATGATCCCGCCGGTCGGCAGCGCGGCCATCAGCCAGGCGCGGGCGTCCACCAGGGCACAGGCGTCGGCCAGCGAGAGCACCCCGGCCACGTGCGCGGCCGCGATCTCGCCGATGGAGTGGCCGGTGACGAAGTCCGGCTGGTGTCCCCAGGACGCCAGCAGCCGGAACAGCGCCACCTCGATCGCGAACAGCGCCCGCTGGGCGTTGTCGGTGCTGGTCAGGGCCTCGGCATCGGTGCCCCAGAGGATGTCGCGCAGGTCCTCGCCGAACTCGGCGACCACCGCGTCGAACGCCTCGGCGAAGGCCGGGTAGCGGGCGTGCAGCTGCCGGCCCATGCCGAGTCGCTGGGAACCCTGGCCGGAGAACACGAACGCGGTCCGGCCGCCGTCGTCAGCTTGGCCCCTGGCCAGTTCCACGCCGTCCAGCAGGACCGCGCGGTGGTCGAACAGCGCCCTGGTGGTGACCAGGGAGTAGCCGATATCGGCCGGGTTGCCGGTCAGCGCGCGCAGCTGGCCGGTGAAGGCGTCCAGCGCGGCCGCGGACTGCGCGGACACCGGCCAGGGCGCGCGGTGCGCCGGGGCGGTGGCGCGTTCGGGCTGGGCAGGCGGCTGTTCCAGGATGACGTGCGCGTTGGTGCCGCTGATCCCGAAGGAGGACACGCCGGCCCGGCGCGGCCGGTTCACCTCGGGCCAGGCGGTCTGCTCGGTGAGCAGCTCCACTTCGCCCTCGGTCCAGTCCACCTGGCTGGAGGCGTGGTCCGCGTGCAGGGTGCGCGGCAGCACGCCGTGCGCCATCGCCTGAATCATCTTGATCATGCCCGCGACGCCGGCCGCGGCCTGGGTGTGGCCCAGGTTGGACTTGATCGAGCCCAGGTACAGCGGGGTGTCCCGGTCCTGGCCGTAGGTGGCCAGGAGTGCCTGCGCCTCAATGGGATCGCCCAGCGGGGTGCCCGTGCCGTGCCCCTCCACCGCGTCAACGTCCGAAGTGGACAGTCCGGCGGAGGCCAGCGCCTGCTGGATGACGCGTTGCTGGGACGGGCCGTTCGGCGCGGTGAGGCCGTTGGAAGCGCCGTCGGAGTTGACCGCGGAGCCCTTGAGCACCGCGAGCACCCGATGCCCGTGCCGCCTGGCGTCGGAGAGCCGCTCCAGCACCAGCATGCCCACGCCTTCGGCCCAGCCGACGCCGTCCGCGCCGTCGCCGTAGGCCTTGCAGCGGCCGTCCTCGGACAGCCCACCCTGCCGGGAGAACTCCAGGAACGCGCCGGGAGTGGACATCACGGTGACGCCACCGGCCACCGCGACCTCGCACTCCCCGGCCCGCAGCGCCTGCGCGGCCAGGTGCACCGCGACCAGCGAGGAGGAGCAGGCGGTGTCGATGGTGACTGCCGGACCCTCCAGGCCGAGGGCGTAGGCCACCCGGCCGGAGGCGATGCTGGCCGCGCTGCCGTTGCCGCGGAACCCGTCGAACTCCGGGCCCTCCAGCAGCATCGCGTAGTCGTTGTACATCACGCCGGTGAACACCCCGGTGCGGCTGCCGCGCAGTCCGCTCGGGTCGATCCCGGCCCGTTCCAGCGACTCCCAGGTGACCTCCAGCAGCAGCCGCTGCTGCACGTCGGTGGTCACTGCCTCGCGCGGGCTGATGCCGAAGAACTCGGCGTCGAACTCCGCGGCCTGGGTGAGGAAGCCGCCGTTGCGGGTGTAGCTGGTGCCGGGGTTGTCGCGGTCGGGGTGGTAGAGCCGGGCCACGTCCCAGCCGCGGTCGGGCGGGAACTCGGAGATGGCGTCGGTGCCGTCGAGCACCAGCCGCCACAGCTCTTCCGGCGAGTTGACCCCGCCCGGGTAGCGGCAACCCATGCCCACCACGACGACCGGGTCACCGGCGACCGCGCGCACCTGGTTCGTGGTGACCGCCCGGTCCTCGCCGACACCCAGCTGGGCCAACAGGTAGTCGGTGATCGCGGCGGCCGAGGGGTGGTCGAAGGCCAGCGTGGCTGGCAGTTTGAGCCCGGACTCCGCGCCGAGCTGGTTGCGCAGCTCCACCGCGGCCAGCGAGTCCAGGCCGAGGTCCTGCAACGCGCGGTGCGGTTTGACCGCGGCGCTGCCGGAGTGGCCGAGCACACCGGCGATCCGCCCGCGCACCAGTTCTTCCAGGGTGGCCCGCCGCTCGTCCTTGGCCAGTCCGGCCAGCCGCGCGGCCAGTCCGCCCGCGACCGCGCCCGCGGCCCTGGCCACCCGTCGCCCGGCCCGGACGAGTCCCTGGAACACCAGTGGGATCTCGCCCAGCGCGCGGATCGCGGCCAGGTCGAACAGCACCGGCGCGAGCACCGGCTCCTCGGTGGCCAGCGCCAGGTCGAACAGCGCCAGACCGTCCACAATGGACATCAGTGGGGTGCCGTTGCGGGCCAGCCTGGCCCGGTCGGCCGCGGACAGGCGGCTGGCCATGCCCGCTTCGTCCCAGCCGCCCCAGGCCAGCGAGTGCCCGGTCAGGCCGAGGTTGCGGCGGTGGGTGGCCAGCGCGTCCAGAAAGGCGTTGGCCGCGGCGTAGTTGGCCTGGCCGGGCGCGCCAAGCAGGCCACCGGCGGAGGAGAACAGCACAAACGCGGCCAGGTCGCGGTCGCGGGTCAGCTCGTGCAGGTGCCAGGCCGCGTCCACCTTGGGCCGCAGCACGGCGGCCAGCCGCTCCGGGGTGAGGTCCGGGATCAGGGCGTCGTCGAGCACGCCCGCGGAGTGCACGATCCCGGTGAGGTTGTCGATGCCGTCCAGCAGCCTGGCCACCGCGTCCCGGTCGGCCAGGTCGCAGGCCACCACATCGACCCGCACACCGAGTTCGGCGACCAGCTCGCTGACACCCTCGGCGGCCGGGCCGCGACGGCTGGCCAGCACCAGGTGCGAGACGCCCTGGGCGACCAGGTGCCGGGCGAGGACCGCGCCCAGTCCGCTGGTGCCGCCGGTGATCAAGACAGCGCCATCGGCGGGCCAAGCAAAGGATTCGGTGGGCGGCGCGGCCCGGCGCAGGCGCGCGGCCAGCACCGCGCCGTCACGGATGACGAGCTGCGGTTCGGTGGGGTCGAGCGCGCCTTCGGGCAGCTCGGCCGGGGTCAGCTCGGCCAGCGGCCGTCCGGCGCAGGCCTCGCCGTCCAGGTCGAGCAGACCGAACGCGCCTGGGTGCTCGGCCTGCGCGGAGCGCACCAGGCCCCAGACCGCCGCGGCGGCCAGGTCTTCGCCGGTGGTCGCGCCCCGGCTGAGGAACACCAGTCGTTCCCCGCCCTGCTCGATCCGTTGCTGGAGCAGGGAAAGCACCCTGGCGGTCTCGGCGTGCGGGTCGCCGCCGCCGATCGGCACCAGCGTCACATCACCCGGCTCAGCGGTGCTCGTGACCGGCACCCAGTCCAGCCGGTACAGCGAGTCCGTGCGGGCGCGCGGTCCGGCGGCGGCACGGGCGCGCATGTTCAGCGCGGCCACGGTCAGCACCGGTTCGCCTGCCGGGTCGGCGGCCTCGATGGCCAGCGCGCCGGTGTCGGTCTGGCGGACCCGCACCCGCAGCGCGGTGGCGCCGGTGGCGTGCAGGGCCACGCCCTCCCACTGGAAGGGCAGGGTGTCCGGGCTGCCGTCGGCGGTCGCGCCGACCAGGGTGGTGTGCAGCGAGGCGTCCAGCAACGCCGGGTGCAGGGTGAACCCGTCGGGCTGTCCCTCGGCCAGCGCGACCTCGGCGAACAGCTCGCCGTCGCGCCGCCACAACGCTTGCAGGCGTTGGAAGGCCGGGCCGTAGCCGAAGCCGACGGTGGCGAACTCCTCGTAGCTTCCGGTCAGGTCAACGGGTTCCGCGCCTTCCGGCGGCCAGACCGCGGCGTCGAAGCCGAGGGTGGCGGCGGCCGGTTCGGTGCTGAGCGCGCCGGAAGCGTGCTGCACCCAGTCGGTGTCCTGGGCGGCGCGGGAGTGGATGGTCAGGCGGCGGCGGCCGGACTCCTCCGGCTCGATCAGCACCTGCACGGTCACCGAGCCGGTGCTGGGCAGGATCAGCGGCGCGGCCAGGGTCAGCTCGGCCAGCTGCTCGCAGCCGGTCTCCTCGCCCGCGCGCAGGGCCAGCTCGACAAAACCCGCGCCGGCGAAGAGGACCTGCCCGCCGACCGCGTGGTCGGCCAGCCAGGGCTGGCTGTCCAGGGACAGGCGGCCGGTGAGCATCAGCGCGCCGGTGTCGGCGATGGTGACCGCGCCGCCGAGCAGCGGGTGGTCGGTGGCGCTGAGGCCGACCGAGGCGGCGTCACCCTTGCCGCGCAACGGCTGCGGCCAGTACTCGGCGTGGTCGAAGGCGTAGG
The DNA here is from genome assembly GCF_053591555.1 of Crossiella sp. NPDC003009. Classification (NCBI taxonomy): domain Bacteria; kingdom Bacillati; phylum Actinomycetota; class Actinomycetes; order Pseudonocardiales; family Pseudonocardiaceae; genus Crossiella; species Crossiella sp. NPDC003009. Next base: position 57,297 of record NZ_JBSFUA010000006.1, read on the forward strand.
TGGGCAGGCCGACCCGGTTCGCCTTGGGGTAGCAGGGCCGCCAGTCCACGGTCGCGCCGCGCACGTGCGCCAGGCCGAGCGAGCGGTAGAGCCGGTCCAGGCCGCCGTCCCCGCGGCGCAGGGTGGGCACCACGACCGCGTCGGCGCCGGACTCGTCGATGATGCCGGTGATCCCCGGCACCAGCACCGGGTGCGGGCTGACCTCGACGAACAGGTTGCGGCCCTGGCTGAGCAGGGTGTGTACGGCCGGGGCGAACCGCACGGTCTCGCGCATGTTGCGGAACCAGTACTCCGCGTCCAGCCCGGCCGGGTCGACCCACTCCCCCGTCACCGTGGACAACATTGGAATGTCCAATGTGGACCGTGGTGTCAGGTCGGCCAGCGCGGTGAGCACCCGCTCGCGGACCCGGTCGAACATCGCCGAGTGCGCCGGGAAGTCACCGGCCACCTCGCGGACCCGGATCCCATCCGCCTCCAGCGCGGCCCGCAGCTCGGCCAGCGCCTCGTACTCGCCCGAGACGACCACGGCAGTCGGCCCGTTGATCGCGGCGATGCCCAGCCGACCGGACCACGGCTCCAGGCGCGGTTCGACCACGGCCAGCGGGAGCGCGACCGAGACCATCGTGCCCTGTCCGCACAGCTCCTCGGCAATCGCCTTGCTGCGCACCGCGATGATCCGCGCACCGTCCGCAATGGACAGTGCACCGGCGACGCAGGCCGCGGCCACCTCGCCCTGGGAGTGACCCAGCACGGCCGAGGGCCGCACGCCGTGTGCCCGCCACAGCTCGGCCAGCGAGACGCTGACCGCCCACATGGTCGGCTGGGCCACGTCGATCCGGTCCAGGCCGGGAGCGCCCGGCGCGCCGGTGAGCACGTCGTGCACGGCGAAGTCCAGGTGCGGCTCCAGGGCCACCGCGCAGCGGGCGAAGGCCTCGGCGAACACCGGCGAGCGCTCCAGCAGCTCCGCGCCCATGCCCGCCCAGTACGCGCCCTGCCCTGGAAAGGCGAAGGCGACCGCACGCGGCACATCAGGGGCCTCGGCGACGACCGGGCCGGGTTCGCCGGAAGCCAGCGCGCGCAGGCCCGCCAGCAGTTCCTCGATGTCCGAGCCGAGCACCACCGCGCGGTGCGGCAGGACGGCCCGGCCGGTGGCCAGGGACAGTCCAACGTCGGCCGGGTGCAGTGCGGTCGCGTTGTCGGCGAGCTTGGCGGCCAGTGCGCGCAGGCTGTGTTCGGTCTGGCCGGAGAGCACCCAGGGCAGCACGCCCTCGTGCTCTGCGGACGCGGGTGCGGGCGCGGCGGGCGGTTCCTCCAGCACCACGTGCGCGTTGGTGCCGCTGATGCCGAAGGAGGACACGCCGGCGCGGCGGGGCTTCTCGCCCTGGGGCCACGGGGTTTCCCGGCTCAGCAGCTCGACGTCACCGGCCTCCCAGTCCACGTGTGAGGACGGCCGGTCCAGGTGCAGGGTCTTGGGCAGCACGCCGTGCCGCATGGCCTGCACCATCTTGATGATCCCTGCCACCCCGGCGGCGGCCTGGGTGTGGCCGAGGTTGGACTTGATCGAGCCCAGCCACAGCGGCTCCTCCCGATCCTGACCGTAGGTGGCCAGCACCGCCTCGGCCTCGATCGGGTCGCCGAGCGGTGTTCCGGTGCCGTGCCCCTCCACCACGTCGACGTCCGAAGCAGCCAGCCCGGCACTGGCCAGTGCGGCTCGGATCACGCGTTGCTGGGACGGGCCGTTGGGCGCGCTCATCCCGTTGGAGGCGCCGTCGGAGTTGACCGCGGAACCCTTGATCAGGCCGAAGACCTGGTGCCCGTTGCGGCGGGCGTCGGAGAGGCGTTCCAGCACCAGCATGCCGACGCCCTCGGACCAGGCCACACCGTCGGCGCTGTCGGCGTAGGAGCGGCAGCGGCCGTCCGGGGACAGCCCGCCCTGCCGGGAGAACTCCACAAAAGCGCCCGGTGTGGCCATGATCGCGACCCCACCGGCCAGCGCCAGCTCGCACTCACCGGCGCGCAGCGCCTGACCGGCCAGGTGCACCGCGACCAGTGAGGAGGAGCACGCGGTGTCCACGGTGACGGTCGGCCCCTCCAGGCCGAAGGTGTAGGCCACCCGGCCGGAGGCGATCGCGGCCGAGCCGCCGTTGCCGCGGAAACCCTCGAACTCGTCCGCGCCGAGCAGGGTGGCGTAGTCGGTGTACATCACCCCGGCGAAGACCGCGGTCGCGCTGCCGCGCAACGAGGTCGGGTCCAGGCCGGTGTGCTCCAGGGCCTCCCAGGTGGCCTCCAGCAGCAGCCGTTGCTGGGCGTCGGTGGACAGCGCCTCGCGCGGGCTCATCCGGAACAGCGCGGCGTCGAAGGAACCGGCGTCGTGCAGGAATCCGCCGTGGCGCACGTAGGAAGTGCCCGGCAGGCTGGGGTCGCGGTCGAACAGCGCGGCCATGTCCCAGCCGCGGTTGACCGGGAACTCGCTGATCACGTCCTCGCCGTCGCGCACCACCCGCCACAGGTCCTCGGGGCTGCGCACCCCGCCCGGGTAACGGCAGCTCATGCCGACGATGGCGATCGGCTCGTCCGCGCGCACCACGGTCGGCGGCCGCTTCGGCGTGGCCGGGAGGTCGGCCTTGCCGAGCAGCTCGCCGAGCAGGTACTCGGTGAGCCGGTTGGCGTTGGGCTGGTCGAACACCAGGGTGGCGGGCAGCCGCAGCCCAGTCTCGGTGCTGAGCCGGTTGCGCAGCTCGACCGAGGTGAGCGAGTCGAAGCCGAGGTCGGAGAAGCTGCGAGACGGGTCGAGCACCACGTCCTCGCCGTGGCCCAGCACACCCGCGACCGAGGCCAGGGTCAGCTTCAGCAGTGTCGGCAGGCGTTCGGCCTCGGGCAGCCCGGCGAGTCGACCAGCCAGTTCGCCTGCGGCACCAGCGCCTTGCCCGGCGGCACGACGGGAGGAGGTGCGGATCAAGGAGCGCAGCAGGTGTGGCGGGCGGCCGAGGGAGCGCAGCACGGCCAGGTCCAGCCGGGCGGGCATCAGCACCGGTCGCGTGTCGGCCAGCGAGGCGTCGAACAGGGCCAGGCCCTGCTCGTCGGTGATCGCGGGCATGCCGCCCCGGGCGGCCCGTTGTTTGTCCACATCGGACCGTCCGGCGGTGATGCCGGTCTCGGAGTCCCAGACGCCCCAGGCCATCGAGACGCCGGGCAGGCCGAGGCCCTGGCGGTGCTTGGCGAGGGCGTCCAGGTAGGCGTTGGCCGAGGCGTAGTTGCCCTGTCCCGCCGAGCCGACGGTGCCCGCGGCGGAGGAGAACAGCACAAACGCGGTCAGCTCGCGGTGCCGGGTCAGCTCGTGCAGGTGCCAGGCCGCGGCGGCCTTGACCCGCAGCGCGGTGGCCAGCTTTTCCGGTGTCTGCGCCTCGATCAGGCCGTCGTCGACCACCCCGGCGGCGTGCACCACGGCGGTCAGGTCCGGGATCTCCGCCAGCAGCTCGGCCACGGCGGCGCGGTCGGCGACATCGCAGGCCAGCACGCGCACCTCGGCGCCGTGCCCGGTCAGCTCCTCGATGATCGCGGCGGCCTCGGGCGCGTCCGGGCCACGACGGCTGACCAGCACCAGTTTCCGCGCGTGGTGCCGGGTGACCAGGTGCCCGGCGAGCAGACGGCCGAGGCCGCCGGTGCCGCCGGTGATCAGCACGGTGCCCTCGGCGGGCCAGTTCGGCGGCTGCTCGGGGATGGCCACGCGCTCCAGGCGCGCGCCGAAGAGCTGGTTGCCGCGCACGGTCAGCTGCGGTTCGTCGGAGCCGAGGGCCTGGGCGAGCGCGGGGCCGCCGGACTCCTCGTCCAGGTCGATCAGGCTGAACCGGCCGGGATGCTCGGACTGGGCCGCACGCACCAGGCCCCAGACCGCGGCCGCGGCCAGGTCCTGACCGGTGACCGCGCCGCTGGTGACGAAGGTGAGCCGGGCGTCCTCACCGGCGTCAAGGCATTGCTGGAGCAGGGCAAGCGCGGTGCTGGTGAGCTGGTGCGCGGAGTCCGGTTCCTCGGTGCCGACCAGGCTGACCACGGCGTCGCCGGTCCGCTCGCCGGTCACCTCGGCCACGCCGGTGAGCCGGTCCCGCAGGTCGAGCGCGTCCGGGCCGAGCAGGGTGACGGACTCGGCGGCCGCCTCGGCGGTGACCGGGACCCAGTCCAGCTCGAACAACGAGTTGCGGTCCAGGCCGGGTCCCGGCTGGTCGCCCGCCGGGAGTTCGCGCATGAGCAGCGCGTCCACCGAGATCACCGGGTCACCGGCCGGATCGGTGGCGTGGATGCGCATGGTGTTGCCGCCGGAGTGGCTGATCCGCACCCGCAGCGCGCCCGCGCCGACCGCGTGCAGGGTGACGCCCTGCCAGGAGAACGGCATCTGGCCGGGGGCCTCCACCCCGTGGCCCAGCACCGAGGACGCCTGCACCGCGGCGTCCAGCAGCGCGGGGTGCAGCCCGAAGGCGGCGGCCTCGCGCGCGGTGGGCAGCGCCACCTCGGCGAAGACCTCGCCCTGGCCGCGCCAGGCCGCCCGGACGCCGCGAAACTCGGGGCCGTAGTCGAAGCCGCGTTCGGTGAACCACGGGTAGAACACCGCCATGTCCACCGGTTCCGCCCCCTCCGGCGGCCACGGGGTCGCCTCGGCGGTCGCGGCGTGGCCGGTGGTGGCGAGCAGACCGCTGGCGTGCAGCGTCCACGGCTCGTCCACCGCCTGCTCCGGGCGGGAGTGGATGGTGATCTCGCGCTGCCCGCCGTTGTCCGGGCCCACCGCGACCTGCACCTGCACCGCGCCCCGCGCCGGCAGCACCAGCGGGGTGATCATGGTGAGTTCCTCGACCCGGTCACAGCCCACGCCGTCCCCGGCCCGTCCGGCCAGTTCCAGGAACGCGGTGCCGGGGAAGATCGCGCGACCGCCGACCACGTGGTCGGCCAGCCAGGGCTGTCCGGCCACCGAGACCCGGCCCGTGTAGATCATGCCGCTGTCGTCGGCCATGCTGACCAACGCGGCCAGCAGCGGATGCCCGACCACCTCCTGGCCGAGCCCCGAGGCGTCGGCCACGCCGTCCTTGCACACCACCCAGTACGAGCGGTGCTGGAACGGGTAGGTCGGCAGGTCCACCACGGACCCGCCCGCGCACCAGCGCGCCCAGTCCACCGTGGCCCCGGTGACGTGCAGCCCGGCCAGTCCGGCCAGCGCACTGTCCACTTCGGACCGTTCCCGGCGCAGCACCGGCGTGGCGGTCAGTCCCGGCACGATCTCCGCGACCGCCGCACACAGCCTGCCGTCCGGCCCCAGCTCGGCGATCCGGCCGACTCCCCTGGCCGACAGCCGCTGGATGGCCTCGGCGAACCGGACCGGCTCGCGGACCTGCCGCACCCAGTAGTCCGGCGTGCCGAAGTCGCTGACCTCGCCAACCGTGGACACCACCGGGATCTGTGGTGTGCCAACGGTGATCCCGGCGATGGCGGCGGCGAACTCGGCCAGCATCGGCTCCATCAGCGGCGAGTGGAAGGCGTGGCTGGTGCGCAGCCGCCTGCTCCGCTCGAACCCCTCCGCGATCCGCGCCACGGCCTGCTCGGCACCGGAGATCACGGTGGCCTCGGGTCCGTTGACCGCGGCGATCGACACGTGTTCGTCCAGCAGTGGCAACAGTTCCGCCTCGGCCACCGGGATCGAGGCCATCGCGCCACCGGCCGGCAACGCCTGCATCAGTCGCGCCCGCGCGGAGACCACCGCGCACGCGTCGGCCAGCGAGAGCACACCGGAGACGTGGGCGGCGGCGAGCTCGCCGATGGAGTGGCCGGTGACGAAGTCTGGCGCGCAGCCCCAGGACTCCAGCAGCCGGAACAGCGAGACTTCCAGCGCGAACAGCGCGGGCTGGGCCGCGCCGGTCTCGTCCAGGGCGGCGGCGTCCTCGCCCCACATGACCGCGCGGACGTCCTCGCCCAGCTCCGCCACAACCGCGTCGAAGGCTTCGGCGAAGGCGGGGAAGCGCTGGTACAGCTCGCGTCCCATCCCCAGGCGCTGCGAGCCCTGGCCGGAGAAGACAAAGGCGGTGGAGCCGGGGGTGACCGAGCCGCGGGCAACCTCGCGGCCGTCGAAGAGCACGGCGCGGTGCTCGAAGAGGGTGCGGGTGGTCAGCAGCGAGTAGGCGACGTCCAGCGGTGTGCCGGTGAGGTCGCGGAGCTGACTGATCCGGGCGTCCAGGGCCTCGGGCGCGCGGGCGGAGACCAGCCAGGGCACCGGCCCGGTGACCCGCTCGACCGGGACCGTTTCCCTTTCCGGCGCAACGGGTTCCGGGGCCTGCTCGATGATCACGTGCGCGTTGGTGCCGCCGATCCCGAAGGAGGAGACCCCGGCCCGGCGCGGCCGCTCGGTCACCGGCCACGGCTGGGCCTCGGTGGCCAGCTGGACCTGTCCGTCGCCCCAGTCCACCTGCGTGGTCGGCGCGTCCACATGCAGCGTCGCGGGCACCAGGCCGTGCTGGATCGCCAGCGCCATCTTGATGACCCCGGCCACGCCCGCACCGGCCTGGGTGTGCCCGATGTTCGACTTCACCGAGCCGAGCAGCAGCGGCCGGTCCGCGGGACGGCCCTGGCCGTAGACCGCGAGCAGCGCGTCCGCCTCGATCGGGTCGCCCAGGGTGGTGCCGGTGCCGTGGCCGTCGACCGCGTCCACCATCTCGGGGGTGAGCTGCGCGCTCTCCAGCGCCGCCTGGATCACCCGCTGCTGGGACGGTCCGTTCGGCGCGGTCAGCGAACTGCTCGCGCCGTCGGAGTTGACCGCGGTTCCCCGCACCACAGCAAGGATCCGGTGCCCCAGCCGCTGCGCCTCGGACAGCTTCGCCAGCACCAGCACACCGCCGCCCTCGCCCCAGCCCACGCCGTCGGCGGCGTCGGCGAAGGACTTGCAGCGGCCGTCCCTGGCGAGCCCGCGCTGCCGGGAGAACTCCACGAACAGCCCGGGATCGGGCAGCACGGTGGCGCCGCCGACCAGGGCCAGCTTGCACTCGCCCTTGCGCAGCGCCTGCGCGGCCAGGTGCAGCGCGACCAGCGAGGAGGAGCACGCGGTGTCCACGGTCAGCGCGGGGCCGCGCAGGCCGAGCAGGTAGGACACCCGGCCGGAGATCACGCTCGCCGCGGTGCCGGTGGCCAGCTGGCCCTCGACCTCCTCCGGCGGGGTGCCGCGGATGCCGTAACCCATGCTGATGCCGCCGACGAACACCCCGGTGTCGCTGCCGCGCAAGGAATGCGGGTCCAGCCGGGCGCTTTCCACCGCCTCCCAGCACAGTTCCAGCACGAGTCGCTGCTGCGGGTCCATGGCCAGCGCCTCGCGCGGGGAGATGCCGAAGAAGTCGGCGTCGAACCCGCTGGCCTGGGCCAGGAACGCGGCCTCCCGGACATAGCTGGTGCCCTGGTGCTCCGGGTCGTCGTGGAACAGCCCGTCCAGCTCCCAGCCGCGGTCACCGGGGAACTCGCCCACGGTGTCGCGGCCCTCGGCCAGCACCTGCCACAGGTCATCCGGCGAGTCGATCCCGCCGGCGAACCGGCAGGCCATGCCGACGATCGCGATCGGCTCGCCGTCCTGGGCCTCGACGTCCTTCAGCCGCTGCCGGGTGCGACGCAGATCCGCGGTGACCAGCTTGAGATAGTCCCGGAGCTTGTCCTCGGTACCGGTCATGGTGCCCCTCGTAACCCTTCCGCGTCGCGGCGAGGGGCCGGTGGACTACTTCAGTCCCAGCTCCTCGTCGATCAGTGCGAACATCTCGTCGTCACTCGCCTCGGCGAGCCCGACCTCGTGCTGGTCCGCCCCTGGCTCGGTGCGGCCGTCCTGAAGAGTCCACAGCAGTTGGGCCAAGCCATTTACCAGTTTTGTCCGCGATTCCTCGGTCAGCTCGCCCCCGGCGACCGCGGCCTCCAGGCGGGCCAGCTCGGACAGCGCCGCGCCTTCGCCCGCGCTGTCCACCAGCTGGCCGCGCAGGTAGCGGGCCAGTTCCAGGATGTTGGCGTAGTCGAAGATCAGCGCGGCCGGCAGTCGCAGGCCGGTGCGGGCGCCGAGCACGTTGCGCAGCTCGACCCCGTTGAGCGAGGTCATGCCAAGATCGACGAACCCGCGCAGCCGGTCCAGCTCCGCGCCGGAGCCGTAGCCGAGCAGGTGCGCGCACTCGGTGGCGACCAGGTCGGCCAGCAGGGTCTCCTGCTCCTTCTCGCTGAGCCCGCGCAACCGCGCGGTCAGCTCCGCGCCGTGCGCGGCCCCGCCGCCAGTGGCCGGTGCTGCCCCGGCCGCGGTGCCGCGGACCAGGCCGCGCAGCAGCGGCGGCACCGCGTCCCGGTCCACCGCGCGCAGGTCGATCGGCGCGGCCACCACCAGCGGCGCGGCCACATGCGTGACCGCGTTGAGCATGGCGGTGCGCTGTTCCGGGGCGATCGGGACCACGCCGGAGCGACGCAGCCGGGACCACTCCGCGGCCTCCAGCCGTCCGCCCATGCCGCCTTCGCCGCCCCACAGGCCCCAGGCCACCGACACACCGGGCAGGCCGAGTGCGCGCCTGCGGTGGGCGAGCGCGTCCAGGAAGGCGTTGGCGGCGGAGTAGGGGCCCTGGCCGGGGCCGCCGGTGAGCCCGGCGACCGAGGAGTAGCAGACGAAGGCGGTCAGCGGGTGCTCGCGGGTGAGCTCGTCCAGCACCACCGCGGAGTCGGCCTTGACCCGCATTACCTGGTCGACCTGCTCGGCGGTGAGGTTGGGCAGCAGGTTGTCGCCGACCACACCGGCCACGTGCACCACGCCGGTGAGCGGGCCGTCCAGTCCGGTGAGCAGTTCGGCCACCGCGGTCCGGTCGGCGGTGTCGCAGGCGACCAGCCGGATCCGCGCGCCCAGCTCGGTCAGCTGCGCCACCAGTTCTCGCGCCCCTGGTGCGGCCGGGCCGCGCAGGCTGGCCAGCAGCAGGTCGCGGGCACCGTGTTCGACCAGGTGCCGGGCAAGTTCGCCGCCGAGCTTGCCGGTGGCGCCGGTGATCAGCACGGTGCCCTCGGTCGGCCACTGCCAGGCCGGTTCGGCCGCGGCCACCCTGGCCAGTCGCGGCACCGAGACCGCGCCCTCGCGGACTACCAGCTGGGCCTCGCCGCTGCCCAGTGCGGTCAGCAGCGCGGCCGCCGAGGACTCGGCACTGTCCACATCGGACAGCACGAACCTGCCGGGGTGCTCGGACTGGGCGGTGCGCACCAGGCCCCATACCCCGGCCTCGGCGATGCCGCCGAGGTCGTCGCCGTCGAAGCCGATGGCGTGCGAGGTGACCACGGCCAGCTTGGTCTCGGCGAACCGTTCGTCGGCCAGGAACTCCTTGATCACGTTTAGCGTCCGGTGCACCGCCTGCCGCGCGGCCGCGGCCAGCTCGCCGGTGCCGCCGGTGACCGGCAGCAGCACGAACTCCGGCGCGTGCCCGCCCCGGCCTTCCAGCAGCGTGTCCAGGGATCCGGACGGCTCAGCAGGGGCACCACCGCGGACGAACGCGTCGGCCAGCGGACCGTCGCCGAGCACCACCGCGCTGTTCGCACCGCCGGTGGTGGTCAGCTCGCGCCAGGTCAGCTCGAACAGCACGTCCTGGCCGAGGCCCGAGCCGGCAGCCTGAAGCTGGGCGGGGTCGATGGTGCGCATCATCAGCGAGCCGATGGCGGCCACTGGTGCGCCGGAGGTGTCGGTGAGCGTGATGGCCAGGGTGTCCGGGCCGGTGACCTTCAGGTGCACCCGGGCCGCGCTGGCTCCCGCGGCATGCAGCTGGACGTCGTTCCAGGCGAAGGGCAGCCGCTGCTCCCCCGGTTCGCCGCCGCCGACCAGGCCGCTGGCCCGCAGGGCCGCGTCCAGCAGCGCGGGGTGCAGGCCAAACCGGCCGGCGTTCTTGGCGTGCTGCTCGGCCAGTTGGACCTCGGCGAACACCTCGTCCACGCCGATCCAGGCCGCGTCCAGGCCGAGCTCGCCCGCGTTGTCCGCCCGCGTCCCGGCGGGTGGCCAGGTCTGGGCGGGGATGGCGACCGGCAGGTCGGCGCTGAGTGTGCCGGTGGCGTTCTCGGTCCACTGTGGGCTGTCCACGGGCCGGGAGTAGATCCGGATGTCGCGGTCGCCATTGTCATCCGCCGCGCCGAGGAGCACCTGCAGGTAGATCGGGGCGTCCTCGGGCAGCGTCACCGGTCGCACCACGGCCAGTTCGCGCAGGGTCGGGCAGTTCACCTCGTCCCCGGCCCGGATGGCCAGCTCGACCAGGGCCGCGCCCGGCAGCAGCACCGACCCGCCGACCACGTGGTCGGCCAGCCAGTCATGGGTGGCGCGGGCGACCCTGCCGGTGAACAGCACCCCGCCGGTGTCCGGCAGGTGCGCCACCGCGCCGAGCAGCGGATGGTCGGCGCTGACCAGGCCGGTGGCGCCGAGGTCGCCGGACCTGCCGGAGAGCTCCAGCCAGTAGTGCTGATGCTGGAAAGCATAGGTGGGCAACGAGATCCGCCGCGCGCCCGACCCGGCGAACAGCGCGGCCCAGTCCACCGGCACGCCGTGCACGTGCAGGTGGGCCAGGCTGAGCAGCAGCCGGTCCGCGCCACCGTCGTCCCGGCGCAGCGTGCCGGTGACCACCACGTCGTCCCGCTCGTCAAGGGCTTCCAGGATCGGCGTGGTCAGCACCGGATGGCTGCTCACCTCGACGAAGTTCGAGTAACCGGCCTCGGCCAGTGCCAGCACCGCCTGCTCGAACTGCACGGTCTGGCGCAGGTTCCGGAACCAGTACCCGGCATCCGCGACACCAGGCCCGACCCACTGACTGTCCACAGTGGACCACCACGGCACCGAGATGTCCCGCACCGTGATCCCGGCCAGCAGCTCGGCCAGCTTGCCTTCGATGGCGTCCACGTGCGCGCTGTGCGAGGCGTAGTCCACCGGGATCACCCGGGTCCGCAGCCCCCGCTCGGCGCACTGTTCTTCCAGCTGCCGCAACGCGTCCACATCACCGGCCACCACGGTCGCCGCAGGCCCGTTCACCGCGGCCACCGACAACCCCGCCCACGGCGTCAGGTCGATGTCCCCGGCCGGAGTCGCGATCGACATCATCCCGCCGCGCCCGGCCAGCTCCGCCGCGATCGCCTGACTGCGGAACACCACCACCTTGGCCGCGTCCTCCAGCGACAGCGCGCCACTGACACAGGCCGCCGCGATCTCACCCTGCGAGTGCCCGATCACCGCATCCGGCTTGACCCCGGCCGACTCCCACACCGCGGCCAGCGACACCATCACCGCGAAGGAGACCGGCTGCACCACGTCCACCCGGTCCAGCTCACCGCCGCCGGAGATCACGTCCAGCAGCGACCACCCGGTCAACGGATCCAGCGCCGCGGCCACCTCGGTCAGCCGCGCGGCGAACACCGGCGAGGTCTTCACCAGCTCCGCGCCCATGCCAACCCACTGCGCGCCCTGACCGGGGAAGACGAACACGGTCTGGCCATCGGGCACGGTCCGCCCGCTCACCACCGCGACCGAGGTCTCATCCGCCGCCAGCGCCGCCAGCCCGGCCACGGCCTCGCCCCTGGTAGCGGCGACCACCACCGCGCGGTGATCCAGCATGGCGCGGGTGGTGGCCAACGACCAGCCCACGTCCACCAGGCCATCCGGGACGCGCTCGGCCAACCGGGCGGCCTGGCCACGCAGTGCCGCCGCGTTCGCACCGGAAATCAGCCAGGGCACCACACCACTCGCCGCGACCAGCCCAGCGCCCCGCCCAGGCTCCGCGCCGCCCCCAGTCCCAGCGCGGCCCCCAGGCTCCGCGTCGCCCACTGCCTCCGCGCCCCGCCCGGCGCTCGCGCCCCCGGCCCCGGCCCCCGCGCCCGCACTGTCCGTCCCCTGCTCCCCGGCTTCCGGCGCTTCCTCCAGGATCAGGTGCGCGTTCGTCCCGCTCACCCCGAACGAGGACACCGCCGCCCGCCGCGGCCGATCCGCCGCAGGCCAGTCCCGCGCCTCCGACAGCAGCCGCACCTCACCCGAGCTCCAGTCCACTTTGGACGTCGGCTCGTCCACGTGCAGCGTCTTGGGCAACATCCCGTGCCGCAACGCCTGCACCATCTTGATCACACCACCGACCCCGGCCGCGGCCTGGGTGTGCCCGATGTTGGACTTCAGCGACCCCAGCCACAGCGGCGTCTCCCGGTTCTGCCCGTAGGTGGCCAGCACCGCCTGCGCCTCAATGGGATCGCCCAGCACGGTCCCGGTGCCGTGCGCCTCCACCACGTCGATGTCCGAGGTGGTCAGCCCCGCGTTGGCCAGCGCGGTGCGGATCACCCGCTGCTGCGCAGGCCCGCTCGGCGCGGTCAGCCCGTTGGACGCGCCGTCCTGGTTGACCGCGCTGCCCCGGATCACCGCGAGCACGTGGTGGTTGTTGCGCCGGGCCACCGACAGCTTCTCCAGCAGCACCAGGCCGACGCCCTCGCTCCACGAGGTGCCGTCCGCGGCGTCGGCGAAGGACTTGCACCGCCCGTCCTTGGCCATCCCGCGCTGCAACGAGAAGACCACGAACGCGCCCGGCGTGGCCATCACCATCGCGCCACCGGCCAGCGCCATCGAACAGTCACCATTGCGCAGCGCCTGGATCGCCCAGTGCATGGCCACCAGCGAGGAAGAGCAGCCCGTGTCCACCGTGACCGCAGGCCCGGCCAGACCCAGTGAATAGGAGATCCGGCCCGAAGCCACGCTGTTCGCGCTGCCGGTGGCCAGGTAGCCCTGGTACTCGTCCAGCACGCTGTCCGCGTTCATCGAGTAGCCGTTGGTGGCCACCCCGGTGAACACGCCGACCTCGCTGTCCCGCAACGAGGTCGGGTCGATCCCGGCGTCCTCGAAGGTCTCCCACGCGGTCTCCAGCAACTGCCGCTGCTGCGGATCGGTGGCCATCGCCTCCTTGGGCGACATGCCGAAGTGCGGCGCGTCGAAGTCCCCGGCCCGGTCCAGGAACCCGCCCTCGCTGCAGTAGCTCTTGCCCACCGCGTCCGGGTCCGGGTCGAACAGGTCGGACAGGTCCCAGCCACGGTCGGCCGGGAACGGCGTGATCGCGTCCCTGCCCTCGGCGACCAGCCGCCACAGGTCCTCCGGCGAGGCCACGCCACCGGGGTAGCGGCAGGCCATGCCGACGATCGCGATCGGCTCGTCGACCGCCGACTCCGCCTCGCGCAGCCGCTGCCGGGTGGTGTGCAGCTCGGCGGTGACCTTCTTGAGGTAGGAGAGGACCTTGTCGTCGCTGGTCATCGGTGATCTCCAGGATTGGTTGGGCGGGCGTGAGCGGGGCGGGGGCGGTCAGTCGCCGCCCAGCTCCGAGTCGATGAAGGCGAGGACGTCCTCGGCCGAGGCGGATTCCAGGGTGTCGGCCACGGAGGCCGGAGCCGTGCCCGTCAGGTTCTCGGTGAGCCTGGCGGTGAGGCGGTGCAGCCGGGCGGTGATCTTGGCCTGTTCGACGGCTTCGGCCGGCAGTTGCAGCAGGCTGGCTTCCAGCTTTTCCAGCTGGGCCTGCACGTACTCCAGCGAGTTGCTGTCGGTGTGGCCGAGCTCGGTACGGATCCGCTTGGCCAGCGCGCTGGCCCTGGGGTGGTCGAACACCGCGGTGGCCGGCAGCCGGATCCCGGTGCGCTTGTTGAGCCGGTTGCGCAGTTCCACCGCGGTCAGCGAGTCGAACCCGATGTCCTTGAACGCGCGGTCCTCGATGGTGGAGCCGTCCCGGTAGCCGAGCACCGCGGCGGCCTCGGTCTGCACCAGCTCGGTGAGCAGCTTGTCCTGCTCCTCCGCAGTGAGCCCGGCCAGCTTCCCGGCGAACTCCGACTCCCCCGGCGCGGCCGAGGTTTCCAGCGCGAGCAGCTCGACCACCTCGGGCAAGCCGTTGAGCAGCGGGCGCACCCTGGCCAGGGTGTAGCCGGGGGCGAACCGGGACCAGTCGATGTCGGCCAGGATCCGGTGCGGCGCTACGGTTCCGGCCGCCTGGGCCATCGCCCTGGTGGCCCGCTCCGGGTCCAGGGTGAGCAGGCCCATCCGGCGCAGCTGTTCGGCGGCCTCGGCATCGACCATGCCGGAGTCGCCACCCCAGGCGCCCCAGGCGATCGCGGTCGCCGCCTCGCCCCTGGCCCGGCGGGCATGTGCCAGGCCATCGAGGTAGGCGTTGGCCGCGGCGTAGGCCAGCTGACCGCTGCCGCCCCAGGTCGCCGCGCCGGAGGAGAACAGCACAAACGCGTCCAGCTCGTGTCCGCGCAACAGCTCGTCCAGGTGCCGGGCACCGTCGATCTTGGCCTGGCCGATCTCCACCAGCTCCTCGGCCGGCATCTCCGAGATCGGGGTCTCCGTCCTGGCCACGCCCGCGGCGTGCACCACCGCGGTCAGGTCCGGGAGGTCGGCGAGCACCGCGGCGAGCTGGTCGCGGTCGGCGACATCGCAGGCCCGCACGCTCACCCTGGCACCGATCTCGTTGATCTCAGCGGTCAGTCCGTCCACACCGGCGGCGTCCGGACCCTTGCGGGACAACAGCACCAGGTGTTCGGCACCGTTGGTCGCCGCCCAGCGGGTGATGTGCGCGCCGAGCGCGCCGGTGCCGCCGGTGACCAGGACCGTGCCGCGCGGCTGCCAAGCCGTTGCCCCGGACAGGCTTTCCCGGCGCAGTCGCCTGCCGAAGGCCGCGGACTCCCGGATCGCCACCTGGTCCTCGCCGTCGCTCCCGGCGAGCACCGCGACCAGCCTGCCGAGCGCGGCCTCGTCCAGCCGCTCCGGCAGGTCGACGATGCCACCCCAGAGCGCGGGCCGGTCCAGGCCGAGCACGATGCCCATGCCCCACAGCTCCGGCTGGTGCGCGCTGGTCACCTCGGCCGGGTCGGTCACCGCGACCGCGCCGCTGGTCAAGCACCACAGCGGCGCGGCGAGCCCAAGCCGTTCCACGGTCTGCACCAGGGCGAGGGTGTCGGCGGGCCGCTCGTCCCAGGCCAGCAGGGACAGCACACCAGCGTAGTCCTCGTTCGCCTCGATCGCGTCCAGGGTGGTCACGACCGCCTTGGCGCCGTGCGTGTTCAGGCCCTCGACCACCGCGCTCACCGGCGCGTCGCCGTTGGCTGGCGCGAGGACCAGCCAGGTGCCAGTCAGTTCGGCCGGGCCGGTGGGCAGCGGTTCCCAGCCGATCCGGTAGGACCACTCATCGGCCGCGGTGGCATCCTGGTGGCGGCGTCGCCACGAGGTCAGGCCGGGCAGCACCGGTGCGAGCACGGCCTCGTCCACGCCGAGCGAGTCGGCCAGCGCGCTCGCGTCACCCTGTTCCACCGCGGTCCAGAACGCGCTGTCCGCGACCCCGGCCACCGCCTGCTCCGGTTCGGCCCAGTAGTTCTCGTGCTGGAAGGCGTAGGTGGGCAGCGGGATCCGCCGCGCGCCCGCGCCGAGGAACAGCCGGGCCCAGTCCACCGCGACGCCGTGCACGTGCAGCTGGGCCAGGCTGAGCAGCAGCCGGTCCGCGCCGCCGTCGTCCCGGCGCAGCGTGCCGGTGACCACGGTGTCGTTGAGCGCCAAGGCGTCCAGGGTGTCCTGGATGGCGGCGGTGAGCACCGGGTGGCTGCTCACCTCGACGAAGGCCGCGTAGCCGCTCTCGGTCAGCGCCCGCACCGCCTGCTCGAACCGCACGGTCTGCCGCAGGTTGCGGAACCAGTAGTCCCCGGCCACCTCGGCCGGATCCAGCCACTGACTGTCCACAGTAGACCACCAGGGCACCTGGCCCTGGCCGATGACCACCCCGGCGAGCACCTCGCGCAGCTCCGCCTCCAGGGAGTCGACGTGCGCGCTGTGCGAGGCGTAGTCCACCGGGATCATCCGCGCCCGGTAGCCGCGTTCCTCGCTCCAGGTGGCGAGTTCCTCCAGCGCCACCACCTCACCCGCGTACACCGTCGCGGACGGACCGTTGATCGCGGCCACCGACACCTGGTCGGCCCAGCGGCTGAGGTCGATCTCCGCGGCCGGCGCGGCCACCGACAGCATGCCGCCAAGTCCGGCCAGGCCCTGCGCGATCGCCTTGCTGCGCAACACCACCACCCTCGCCGCATCCTCCAGCGACAGCGCGCCGCTGACACAGGCCGCCGCGATCTCACCCTGCGAGTGTCCGATCACGGCGTGCGGTCGCACCCCGGCCGACTCCCACACCGCAGCCAGGGAAACCATCACCGCGAAGGAGACCGGCTGCACCACGTCCACCCGGTCCAGCTCACCACCACCGGAGATCACGTCCAGCAGCGACCACCCGGTCAACGGATCCAGCGCCGCGGCCACCTCGGCCAGCCGCGCGGCGAACACCGGGGACGCCTTCAACAGTTCGGCACCCATGCCCACCCACTGCGCGCCCTGACCGGGGAAGACGAACACCGTCCGCCCGTCCACCACGGCCTGCCCGGTCACCGCGAACGCCGACGGCTCCTCGGCGGCCAGCGCGTCGAGCGCGGCCACCGCGTCCTGGCGGCTGGGCGCGACCACCACGGCCCGGTGGTCCAGCGAGGCCCTGGTGGTGGCCAGCGACCAGCCCACATCAGCCGGTTCGGTGTCCTCGGCGACCCGCGCGGCCAGCCGGGCGGCCTGCCCGCGCAGCGCGGCCGGGACCGCCGCGGAGAGCACCCACGGCACCACGCCACCGGAGGCGACCAGCCCGGAACCGTTGGCGGACACCGGTTCGGGCACCTCGGGCGCCTGCTCCAGGATCACGTGCGCGTTGGTGCCGCTGACTCCGAAGGAGGACACCGCCGCGCGCCGCGGCCGGTCCAGCTCAGGCCAGTCCCGCGCCTCGGCGAGCACTTCCACCGCGCCCTGGGACCAGTCCACCTTGCTGGAGGGCTCACTCACGTTGAGCGACTTGGGCAGCACGCCGTGCCGCATCGCCTGCACCATCTTGATCACACCACCGACCCCGGCCGCGGCCTGGGTGTGCCCGATGTTGGACTTCAGCGAGCCCAGCCACAGCGGGGTTTCCCGGTTCTGCCCGTAGGTCGCCAGCAGTGCCTGCGCCTCGATCGGGTCGCCGAGGGTGGTGCCGGTGCCGTGCGCCTCCACCACGTCGACGTCCAAAGTGGACAGTCCGGCATTGGCCAGCGCGGCGCGGATCACCCGCTGCTGGGCCGGTCCGCTCGGCGCGCTCAGGCCGTTGGACGCGCCGTCGGAGTTGATCGCGCTGCCGCGCACCACCGCCAGGATCCGGTGCCCGTGCCGCTTGGCGTCGGAGAGCCGCTCCAGCACCAGCACGCCAACACCCTCGCCCCAGCCAACGCCGTCGGCGTCATCGGAGAAGGACCGGCAGCGCCCGTCCGGGGACAGCGCCCGCTGCCGGGAGAACTCCACGAACCCGGCCGGGGTGGACATGATCGTCACGCCACCCGCCAGTGCCAACTGGCATTCGCCCGCCCGCAGGGCCTGGGCCGCCAGGTGCATGGCCACCAGCGAGGAGGAGCAGGCGGTGTCCACGGTGACGGTCGGCCCCTCCAGCCCGAGCGTGTAGGCCACCCGCCCGGAGGCGACGCTGGCCAGGCCACCGGTGGCCTGGTGCCCTTCATATTCCTGGCCGAGCAGGTTCGGGTAGTCGTTGCAGCTCAACCCGGTGAACACGCCGGTCGCACTGCCGCGCAACACCCGGGCGTCGATCCCGGCGTCCTCCAAGGCTTCCCAGGAGGTCTCCAGCAACAGCCGCTGCTGCGGGTCGGTGGCCACGGCCTCGCGCGGGGACATGCCGAAGAACCCGGGGTCGAACAGCCCGGCCTCGTGCAGGAAGCCGCCACGCTTGGTGTAGCTGCGGCCCTTGCGGTCCGGGTCCGGGTCGTAGAGGTTGCCCAGGTCCCAGCCCCGGTTGGCCGGGAACTCGGTGGTCGCGTCGATCCCGTTGAACACCAGGTCCCACAACGCGTCCGGCCCGTCCACGCCACCGGCGAACCGGCAGCCGATGCCGACGATCGCGATCGGCTCGTCCACCGCGATCGGCCCCTGGCCCTGCGCCGGGGAGTCGGTGCCGCCGTTGAGCTCGCGCAGCAGGAAATCGGTCAGGTCGGCGACCGTCGGGTAGTCGAAGGCCAGCGTCGCGGGCAGCGCCAGCCCGGTGGCCGCGGACAGCCCCCTGGACAGCCGCAATGCGAGCAGCGAGTCAAATCCCAGCTCCTGGAACGGCCGCTCGGCGGGCACCTTGCCGTGGTGGCCGAGCACGGCGGCAACCCGCTCGCTCACCAGCTCGCGCAGCGAACGCGCCTGGTCCTCAGTGGCCCGTTCCAGCACCACGGGCTCGGGCGGTGCGACCAGTTGCGGCGGCTGCGCCTGCTGCCCGTCCGGCCAGAACCGCCGCCGCTGGAAGGCATAGGTCGGAATGTCCACAAAGGATCCGGCGGGCAACAGCCGCGGCCAGTCCACCTCAACCCCGGCCACGTGCAGCTCGGCCAGCCCGCGCAGCAGCGACCGGTGCTCATCCGGCTGTTCCGCGTGCAGCAGCGAGGTCACCGCCGCGTCCACCGGCAGCGCCTCCGCCGCCGGAACGCCAAGCGAGGCACCCGGTCCCAGCTCCAGCACCGCCCGCACGCCGGACTCGGCCAGCGCCGCCATCGCGTCGCCGAAGCGCACCGGCTCGCGCACCTGCCGCACCCAGTAGTCCGCCGAGTCCAGCTCCGCGCCGAACGCGCCGGTCCGGGTGGACACCACCGGAATCCGGGCCTCGCCAAAGGAGCTAACGTCGATCGCCGCGGCGAACTCGGCCAGCATCGGATCCATCAACGCCGAGTGGAACGCGTGGCTCACCGGCAGCTGCTTGGTCCGGAACCCCTGCGCGGCAAGGACCGCGGCCACCCCGGCCACCGCCTCCGCCGTGCCGGAGAGCACCAGCGCCTCTGGCGCGTTGACCGCGGCGATGGACACCTCGGCCCGGTCCCGCACCAGCGGTTCGACCACCGACTCCGGTGCCCCGACCGCGACCATCGCGCCACCGCTGGGCAGCGCCTGCATCAGCCGCGCCCGCGCGGAGACCACCGCGCAGGCGTCGGCCAGCGACAGCACTCCGGCCACGTGCGCGGCGGCCAGCTCACCGATCGAGTGCCCGGCCACAAAATCAGGCGTGACACCCCAGGACTCCACCAGCCGGAACAGCGCCACTTCCAGCGCGAACAGCGCGGGCTGCGCGGCCCCGGTCTCGTTGAGCGCGGAGGCGTCCTCGCCCCACATGACCTCGCGCACCTGCTCGCCCAGTTCGGCGATCACCGCGTCGAAGGCCTCGGCGAAGACCGGGAAGCGCTGGTACAGCTGGCGTCCCATGCCGAGCCGCTGCGATCCCTGGCCAGAGAAGACGAACGCGGTCTTCCCCTTCGCGGCAACACCGCTGGTGACCACGGCGCCGTCGAGCAGGACGGCCCGGTGCGCGAAGGTGGTGCGGCGGGTGGCCAGCGAGTGGGCGAGGTCGGCGACGGGAGTGTGTTGCAGAGCTGCGGAGATCCGGTCGAGCTGGGCCGCCAGGGCACCCGCGGACTTGCCCGAAACGAGCAGTGGCACCGGCGTTTCCGCAGCGACTTCAGCAGTTTCGGTCGCGATCACCGGCGGCTGCTCCAGGATCACGTGCGCGTTCGTCCCGCTCACCCCGAACGCCGACACCGCGGCTCGCCGGGGACGCCCGGCCTCCGGCCAGGCCACCGGCTCGGTCAGCAACCGCACCGCACCCGCGGCCCAGTCCACCCGCGAGGACGGCTCACTCACGTGCAAGGTCCTCGGCACCACCCCGTGCCACATCGACTGCACCATCTTGATGATCCCGGCCACCCCGGCCGCGGCCTGGGTGTGCCCGATGTTCGACTTCAGCGAACCCAGCAGCACCGGCCGTTCCCGGTCCCGCCCATAGGTCGCCAGCAGCGCCTGCGCCTCGATCGGGTCGCCGAGCCGGGTGCCCGTGCCGTGCGCCTCCACCACATCAACGTCCGAAGTGGACAGTCCAGCGCTGGCAAGGGCTTCCTGGATCACCCGCTGCTGGGCCGGTCCGTTCGGTGCGGTGAGGCCGGTGGACGCGCCATCGGAGTTGACCGCGGACCCCTTGACCAACGCGAGGATCCGGTGGCCGTTGCGCTGTGCGTCGGAGAGCCGTGCCAGCACCAGCACGCCGACGCCCTCGGACCAGCTGGTGCCGTCCGCGTCATCGGAGAACGCCTTGCACCGCCCGTCCGGGGCGAGCGCGCGCTGCCGGGAGAACTCCACGTGCGCGGCCGGCGTCGACATCACCGTCACCCCGCCGGCCAGCGCGAGCGAGCACTCCCCGTTGCGCAGGGCCTGCATCGCCAGGTGCAGGGCGACCAGCGAGGAGGAGCAGGCGGTGTCCAGGCTGAGCACCGGGCCTTCCAGCCCGAACAGGTAGGCGACCCGGCCGGAGGCGACACTCGCGATGCTGCCGGTGGAGCGGTGTCCCTCGTACTCCGCGCCGAGCAGGTGGCCGTAGTCGGTGGCGCTCACGCCGGTGAACACGCCGGTCTTGCTGCCGCGCAACCGCTGCGGCGGGATGCCGGCGTGTTCCAGTGCGGCCCAGGTGGTTTCCAGCAGCAGGCGCTGCTGCGGGTCGGTGGCGGCGGCCTCGTGCGGGGACATGCCGAAGAAGTCCGCGTCGAAGGTGGCCGCCTCGTCCAGGAAGTAGCCGGAGCGCACGTAGACGGTGCCCGGGTTGTCCGGGTCCGGGTGGTAGAGCGAGTCCACCGGCCAGCCGCGGTCCGCCGGGAACGGGCTGCGCGCGTCACCGCCTACCTCGACCAGGTCCCACAGTGCCTGCGGGCTGTCGATGCCGCCGGGGAAGCGGCAGCCCATGCCGACGATCACGATCGGATCGGACTCATCGGCCGTGGCCGTTACCGGCGCGGCGGATTCGGTTGTGCCGCCGGAGAGTTCGCGGTGCAGGTAGTCGGCGAGCGCGGTGACGCTGGAGTAGTCGAAGGCCACCGTGGCGGGCAGGTTGAGCCCGGTCGCGGCGGAGAGGGCTCGGCTCAGTTCCACCGCGGTCAGCGAGGTGAAGCCCAGGTCGCCGAACAGGGTGTCCTCGGCGATGCCCTCGGTGTAGCGGAGCACCGCGGCGACCCGCTCCCCCACCAGTTCCCGCAGCTGCGCCGGCTCCACCCGGGCGGTGGCCGGAGCCGTGGTGACGACCGGGGGCGCGGCGGCCGGGGCCAGCTCGCGCAGGGCCGGGGGCAGATCGGCCGCGTGGCCGAGCGCCGAAACGTCCAGCGCCGCACCGGCCACGTACGGGCTCTGCCCGGCGACCGCCCGGTCGAACAGGGCCAGGCCCTGGGACTCGGACAGCCCGGACAGCCCGTGGTAGGCCAGCGACCGCCAGTCCTCGGCGGACAGCTCGGTGGCCATGCCCACCGTCCACGGCCCCCACGCGATGGACAGACCGGGCAGCCCGGCGGCCCGGCGGGCGCGGGCCAGCTCATCCAGCGCCGCGTTGGCCGCGGCGTAGCTGGCCTGCCCGCGCGCGCCCACGATCCCGGCCAGCGAGGAGAAGACCACGAACCCGGCCAGGTCCAGTTCGCGGGTGGCCTCGTGCAGGTGCCAGGCCACATCGACCTTGGCCCGCAACACCGCGGCCAGCCGCTCCCTGGTCAGCGACTCCAGCAGCCCGTCGTCGACGAAGCCTGCGGCGTGCACCACCGCGCCCAGCTCCGGGATGCCGCCCACCAGCGCGGCGACTGCCGACCGGTCGGTCAGGTCGCAGGCCACGATCCGCACCTCGGCGTCCAGTCCGGCGGCCCACTCGATGATGCCCTCGACCGCCGGGCCGCGGCGGCTGGCCAGGACCAGTCGCCGGAAGCCTTGGCGGGACAGGTGTTCGGCCAGTGCCCGGCCGATACCGCCGGTGCCGCCGGCGAGCAGCACGGTGCGCTCGCGGTCCCAGCCAGCGGTGGCCGGACGCGGGGCGAGCGGTGTCAGGCGGGGCGCGAGGACCCGGGAGTCGCGGACCAGCAGGCTCGGTTCCGCGCTGGTCAGGTACGGCGTGGCGAGTTCGGCCTCGGCGGCGGAGTTAGCGGCCAGGTGCAGGAAGCGGCCGGGATGTTCGGCGGCGGCGGAGCGCACCACACCGGCCACCGCGGCGGCGGCCAGGCCCTCGACGGGAGTGTGCACGACCAGGCGGGCACCGGACTCGTCGGCCAGCCAGCCCTGCACCAGTTCCAGCGCGCGGGCGGCCTCGGCGAACACGGCGGCAGGCTCGTCATCCGCCCGCCCAGCCTCCACGATCTCCACGGCGGACCGGGCCACGCCTGCCCCAGCGGCTTGCATCCCGCCCGCCCCAGCGACCTCCACAGCCGACCGGGCCGCCCCTGCTGCCGCGGAGACGGGCCGCCACTCCACACCAAACAACTTCTCCGCGCCGCCCGGCGCCACCGACGGCCAGTACCGCTTGTGCTGGAACGCATACGTCGGCAGCTCCACCACCGATCCCCCTGGCAGCAACCGGGTCCAGTCCACCGCGACCCCGGCCACGTACAGCCCGGCCACCCCGGTCAGCACCGACTCCGCCTCATCCGGCCGATCGGCACGCAGCAGCGCGGTCACCACCGCCCGCTCGGGCAGCGACTCCGCGGCGGCCGCGCACAGCAGCCCGTCCGGCCCGACCTCCAGCACGGCCCGGACCCGCGCCGCCGCCAGCGCACCGATCGCGTCGGCGAAGCGCACCGGCTGCCGCACCTGCCGCACCCAGTAGTCCGCCGAGCGCAGGTCCGCGCCCTCGGCGAGCGCACCGGTCACCGTTGACACCACGGGAATGCGCGGCTCACGGAAGCTGATTCCGGCCAGCGACTCGGCGAACTCGGCCAGCATCGGATCCATCAGCGGCGAGTGGAAGGCGTGGCTGACCGCGAGCAGCTTGGTGCGGCGGCCACGTCCGGCCAGGACCTCCTTGACCTCGGCCACCGCCTCGGCCGACCCGGCCACCACGATGTTGCGCGCGGCGTTCACCGCCGCGCTCGAGACTGCCGGCCGGTCGGTCAGCAGCTCGGTGACCTCGGCTTCTTCGGCGTCCACGGCCAGCATCGCGCCACCGCTGGGCAGCGCCTGCATCAGCCGGGCCCTGGTGGTGACCAGCGTGCACGCGTCGGCCAGCGACAGGATGCCGCTGACGTGCGCGGCGGCGATCTCACCGATGGAGTGCCCGACCAGGTAGTCGGGTCGCACGCCCCAGGACTCGAGGAGCCGGAACAGCGCCACCTCCACCGCGAAGATCGCGGGCTGGGCCCAGCCGGTCTGGTTCAGCCGGTCGGCGTCCTGGCCCCACATCACCGCGCGGATCGGCTCGGCCAGTCCGGTGTCCAGCTGGGTGGCCACCGCGTCCAGCACCTCGGCGAAGACCGGGAACCGCTGGTACAGCTCGCGTCCCATGCCCAGGCGCTGTGCGCCCTGGCCGGAGAAGACGAACGCGGTCCCGCCCTCGGTGGCGGTTCCCTTGACGATCTCGGCACCGTCCAACAGCACCGCGCGGTGCTCGAAGGCGGTTCGGGTGGTGGCCAACGAGTATGCGATGTCCACAGTGGACAGATCCGAGTCCAGCAGCGGGTGGATGCGGGCGATCTGCTCGTCCAGCGCGGTCGCGCTGCGGCCGGAGACCGGCATCGGCACCAGATCCGCCGAGGGGGTTTCGGCGCGTTCCTCGGCCGGGGCCTGCTCCAGGATGACGTGCGCGTTGGTGCCGCTGATGCCGAAGGAGGACACCGCGGCCCGGCGCGGCCGGTCCACCGCGGGCCACTCGACCTCTTCGGTGAGCAGCCGGACCTCGCCGCTGGACCAGTCCACCTGCTCCGAGGGCGTGGTCAGGTGCAGGGTGCGCGGCACCACGCCGTGTCGCATGGCCTGCACCATCTTGATCACACCGCCGACGCCGGCCGCGGCCTGGCTGTGGCCGATGTTCGACTTCAGCGAGCCGAGCAGCAGCGGGTGTTCCCGGTCCTGCCCGTAGGTGGCGAGCAGGGCGCGGGCCTCGATCGGGTCGCCGAGGGAGGTGCCGGTGCCGTGCGCCTCCACCACATCGACGTCCGAAGTGGACAGTCCGGCGGAGTTCAGCGCGGCCCTGATCACCTTGCGCTGCGCGGTGCCATTCGGCGCGGTCAGGCCGTTGGAGGCGCCATCGGAGTTGATCGCCGAGCCCTTGAGCACGGCCAGCACCCGGTGCCCGTTGCGCCGCGCGTCGGAAAGCCGTTCCAGCACCACGACGCCGACACCCTCGGACCAGCCGGTGCCATCGGCCTCGTTGGCGAAGGCCTTGCAGCGGCCGTCGGCGGACATCACCCGCTGCCGGGAGAACTCCACGAACGCGGTGGGCGTGGACATCACGGTCGCGCCACCGGCGATGGCCAGCGAGCACTCCCCGGTGCGCAGCGACTGGGCGGCCAGGTGCAGCGACACCAGCGAGGAGGAGCAGGCGGTGTCCACCGAGACCACCGGGCCCTCCAGGCCCAGGGTGTAGGCGACCCGGCCGGAGGCGACGCTGTGCGTGCTGCCGATGCTCTGCTCGCCCTCGAACTCGGCGTCCAGCAGCGGCCCGTAGTCGGTGTAGATCACGCCGACGAACACGCCGGAGTCGCTGCCGCGCAACGACCTCGGCTCGATCCCCGCGCGTTCCAGCGCTTCCCAGGTGGTCTCCAGCAGCAGCCGCTGCTGGGCGTCGGTGGCCATCGCCTCGCGCGGGGACATGCCGAAGAACCCGGCGTCGAACTCGGCCGCGTCGTGCAGGAATCCGCCCGCACGCACGTAGGTGGTGCCGCGCCGGTCCGGGTCCGGGTCGTAGAGGCCCGCGGTGTCCCAGCCACGGTCGGCCGGGAACTCGGTGATCGCGTCAACGCCGTCGGACACCAGCTGCCACAGGCCATCCGGGTCGACCACGCCGCCCGGGTAGCGGCAGCCCATGCCGACGATCACGATTGGATCCGAGTCGTCGGCCTGGCGGGCTCGTTCCTGGACCGGCTCGTCGGAACCGGTCAGCTCGGCCAGCAGGTGGTCGGCGAGCGCGATCACGTTGGGGTGCTCAAAAACCAGGGTGGTGGGCAGCGGCAGCTTGGTGGCCGCGGACAGCGCCCGGCTCAGCTCCACCGCGGTCATCGAGTCGAAGCCCAGCTCCCGGAAGGCCCGGTCCACCGGCACCTCACCGGTGTAGCGCAGCACCGCCGCGACCCGCGCCCGCACCAGCTCGCGCAGCGCGGCCACCTGCTCCGCCCTGGACCTACTGGCCAGCACCCCGGACACCGCGGCCACCGCCGCCGTGCCCCGGCGCAGCACCGCAGGACCCGATCCGGCCAGCTCGCGCAGCACCGGCGCGATCACCGGCTGGCGGCGCACCGCGGCGAGATCGATGGGCAGCACCAGCGCGGAGGCCAGCTCCGAGGCGGCCAGCCGGTCGAAGGCGGCCAGCCCGTCGGCCACCGGCAGCTGCCGGAACCCGGCGGCGACCATCCGCTGCCGGTCCGCCTCGCTCATCCCAGCGGAGAGCCCGGCTGCCCAAGCGCCCCAGGAGATCGCCAGTCCCGGTTGACCGTTGGCGCGCCGGGTCTGGACCAGCTCGTTCATGGCCGCGTCGGCCGCGGCATAGGCGGCCTGGCCCGCGTTGCCGAGGACACTGGCAGCCGAGGAGTAGACCACAAAACCGGCCAGGTCCCGGGTGGCCTCGTGCAGGTGCCAGGCGGCGTCGATCTTCGGCCGCAGGACGGCGGAGAGCCGTTCGGGCGTCAGGGATTCGACCACGGCGTCATCGAGGACGGCCGCGGTGTGCACGACCGCGGTCAGGTTGCCGATGCCGTCGACCAGCGCCCGCACCGAGTCCACTGTGGACAGGTCACAGGCGACGACGGTGGCTTCGGCACCCAGCTCGCGGAGTTCGACGAGGAGTTCGGGGGCACCGGGCGCGTCGAGGCCCTGGCGGCTGGCCAGGACGAGGTGACGGAAGCCATTGGCGGCCAGGTGCCGGGCGAGTTCGCTGCCCAGTCCGCCGGTGCCACCGGTGATGAGCACGGTGCCGTCCCGGTCCCAGCCGAGTTCAGCAGCTTCCGGCTCGACCCTGCGGAGCCGGGGTGCCAGCACCTGGCCATCCGCGATCCGCAGCCAGGTCTCGTCACCCACGAACGGCGCGGCCAGCGCCGGGTCAACCCCGGACGGCACAGCCAGATGCGTGCAGCGGCCCGGGTGTTCCGCGGCCACCGACCGCAGGAATCCGCCAACGGCAGCCGCCGCGGGACCCGAATCCGGTGTCACCACAACAAGCCGGGCGGTGTTCTCCCCGGCCAGCCACTCGCGCACCAGCTCCAGCGCTCGCGCGGTGGCCTCGTGCACCGCGGCCAGGTCGTCCCCGGCGCCAATCTTGACGAAGACCGCTTCCGGTGCCTCCGGTGAGTCGGTCAGCGGGATCCAGTCCAGCGCGAACAGGCCATCGGCCGGCAGTTCGACCTCGCGCAGGGTCACCGAGCGGGCGGTGAGCACCGGCGCGCCGGACGGATCGGTGGCGCGCAGCTCCCACTCGTCCTGGGCGAGCGGGGTGAGCTGCACGCGCAGGGTGGTGGCGCCGGTGGCGTGCAGGGTGACGTCCTGCCACTCCACCGGCAGGGTGCCCTCGGCCACGGTCAGGATGGCGGACTGGAGCAGCGTGGGGTGGATGCCGAACGCGCCGGGGTCGGTCACCGACACCTCGGCGACCTGGCCACCCTCGCGATTTTCTGGCAGCTCCAGGGCATTCTTGGCCAGTTGGCCGGAAGCGTGCCGGGTCCAGTCGGCCAGCGAGTCAGCGGCGCGGGCGTGCACCGAGATTGCGCGGCGCTCGTCGGATCCGGCCGGGCCGACCACGATCTGAAGCTGCGCCCCGCCCTCGGACAACACCAGCGGGGTCAGCTGGGTCAGGTTGGCGACCCTGGCGTAACCGACCTCGTCGGCGGCGCGCACCACCAGTTCCAGCAGCGCGCTGCCCGGCACCACGGGGTGATCGGCCAGCCAGGGATGGGTGTCGGTGGCCAAGCGTCCGGTCAGCACCACGCCGGAGCCGTCGCCCAGCGGCACGGCCGCGCCGAGCACCGGGTGCCTGGTCGGAGTCAGCCCAAAAGCGGCGGCGTCACCGGCGATTCGCGGTGCGGGCCAGTACTTCTGCCGCTGGAAGGCATAGGTGGGCAGGTCGACCACCCGCGCGCCGGACCCGGCGAACCAGGCCGACCAGTCCACCTGACCACCGCGAACCCACCACGCGCCAACGGACTCCAGGAACCGCCGCGCGCCACCTTCGTTGCGACGCAAGGTCCCGGTGACCACGCCCTCCACACCGAGCCCGTCCAGCGTCGCCTGGATCTCGGCCGCCAATACCGGATGCGGACTGACCTCGATGATCCGATTGTGACCGGATTGGATCAGCGCCTGCATCGCCGGGAAGAAGTGCACCCGCTGCCGCAGGTTCCGGAACCAGTAGCCGCCGTCGAGCTCGGCGGTGTCCAGCCAGTCCCCGGTCACCGTGGAGTAGAACGGAATCTCTCCGGTCCGCGGCCGCACTGAGGCCAGCAGTTGCCCCAGTTCGGTTTCCAGCTCGGCCACGAACTCCGAGTGCGAGGCGTAGTCCACCGCGATCCGCTTGACCCGCACCCCATCGGCCTCGCAGCCGCGCACGAACTCCGCCAGCGCCTGCTCCTCGCCGGACACCACCACAGCGGCCGGCCCGTTCACCGCCGCGATCCCCACCCCGTCGCCAAGCCGCGCCTGCACCTCCGCCGCGGGCAACGCGACCGAAGCCATACCACCCCGGCCTGCCAGCACCCGCGCGATCAACTGCGACCGCCGAGCAACCACCAACGCCCCATCCGCCAGCGTCAACCCGCCAGCCACCACAGCCGCGGCCACCTCACCCTGTGAGTGGCCGACCACTCCCTCCGCCACCACCCCCATCGACTGCCACAACGCCGCCAACGAGACATTGACCGCCCAGTTCACCGGCTGCACGACATCAACGCGAGCCAGCAACTCCTCATCCGCCAAAGCCTGAGTGATCGACCACTCAGTATGCGGCGCAAGGGCTTCGGCACACTCAGCAAAGCGAGCAGCGAACACCGGCGAGTCGACCAGCAACTCACGAGCCATGCCAACCCACTGCGAACCCTGCCCCGGGAAGACGAAGAGCGAGCGGCCACCAGCGAGCACCGTGCCGGACACAACTCCCCCGGCCTCGGCGAATCCAGCGTCGGCGAACTCGCGCAACAGGCCGGGCAGGTCCTCGCCGATTACGACGGAGCGCACGGGCAGGTTCGCCCGGGAGGTGACCAGCGAGTGGCCGATATCCAGAGCGGAGTCGGAGGCGAGGGCGCCGGCCAGCCGCGCGGACTGGCCGCGCAGAGCGGCTTCCGACTTGGCGGAAAACACCAGCGGAACGGCCAGTGGCGTCACACCCAGCCCAGCGGGCCGCTCGCCGGGGAGCCGCTCAGCACCGTCGGCCGGGAGCCGCTCGGCCCCCTGCGCACCGTCGGCCGGAAGCTGCCGAACACCAGGCGCTGCCTGGGCCAGAGGCCGTCCAGCAGACCGCGTCCTCTCGACCGGAGGCCGCTCAGCACCCGATGCCCCCTCGACGGCGAGCTGTTCCGAGCCCTGCGCTCCGTCGATCGCGAACTGTTCCGAACCCTGCCCTCCGTCAACCGCGAGCAGCTCAGGGCTCCGCCGACCGCCGACCGCGGGCAGCTGAGCGCCCCGTGCTCCCTCAGCCGGGACCCGCTCAGCGCCCTGCGCCCCCTTGACCGCCGCCGCCTCAGCGCCGCGTGCCCAATCGGCCACCCGCCGCTCAGCACCCCGCGCCCCCTCACCCCGAGTCCCCTCAACGCTCCCTGCCCCCTCGACCGTGCCCCGCTCCGAACCCGCCTCTTCCCCCGGCGCCTGCTCGATCACAATGTGCGCGTTCGTCCCACTGACCCCGAACGAGGACACCGCCGCCCGCCGAGGCCGATCCACCTCCGGCCACGGCACCGTCTCCGTGACCAGCTCCACCGCCCCCGCCGACCAGTCCACGTGCGACGAAGGCTCGGTCACGTGCAAGGTCTTCGGCACGATCCCATGCCGCACCGCCTGCACCATCTTGATCACACCCGCGACCCCCGCCGCGGCCTGCGTGTGCCCCAGGTTCGACTTGATCGACCCCAGCAACAGCGGTCGCTCACGCCCTTGCCCATAGGTCGCCAGCAGCGCCTGCGCCTCGATCGGGTCGCCAAGCGTGGTGCCGGTGCCGTGCGCCTCAACCAGGTCAACGTCCGAAGTGGACAGTCGGGCCTCGCGCAGCGCGTCCTGGATGACCCGCTGCTGGGACGGGCCGTTCGGCGCGGTCAGTCCGTTCGACGCGCCGTCCTGGTTGGTCGCGCTGCCGGTGATGACCGCCAGGATCCGGCGGCCGTTGCGGCGGGCGTCGGAAAGGCGTTCCAGCACAACGACTCCGACGCCCTCGCTCCACGCCGTGCCGTCGGCGGAGTCGGAGAAGGCCTTGCAGCGGCCGTCGGGAGCCAGGCCGCCCTGGCGGGTGAACTCGATGAACGCGGTCGGCTGGGTCATGATCGACGCGCCGCCGGCCAGGGCCAGGGTGCACTCGCCGGTGCGCAGGGCGTTGATGGCCAGGTGGATGGTGACCAGCGACGAGGAACAGCCCGTGTCCACGGTGACCGCGGGACCTTCCAGGCCCAGCGCGTAGGACACCCGGCCGGAGGCGACGCTGGGCGCGCTGTTCAGGCTCAGGTAGCCGCGGGAGTCCTCCGGGTCGAGCAGGTCGCCGTAGTCGCCGTAGACCAGGCCGGTGTAGACGCCGGTGCGGCTGCCCTTGAGCTTCTCCGGGTCGATCCTGGCGTGTTCCAGGGCCTCCCAGGAGGTTTCCAGCAACAGGCGGTGCTGGGCGTCGGTGGTCAGCGACTCCCTCGGGGACATGCCGAAGAACTCGGAGTCGAACAGCGCGGCGTCGTCCAGGAAGCCGCCGACCCTCGGGTAGTCCACCCCGCCGGTCGGCCAGTTCCGGTCGGCGGGCACCGCGGACATGACATCGCGTTCGGACCGGACCAGCTCCCACAGGTCTTCCGGTCCGCGCACGCCGCCGGGGAACCGGCAGCCGATGCCCACGATCGCGATCGGCTCCCGGCCCTGCGCTTCGAGCTCCTCGATGCGCTGGCGCGCCCGGCGCAGGTCGACCGTGACCTTGCGGAGGTAGTCGACAACCTTGTCCTGCTGTTCTGGCATCCGGTGTACCTGCCCGTCGGCTACAGAGCTCGTCATTCCTGCGGTGCAGCGAAGTTCTCGTCGATGAGGTCGAACAGTTCCTCCACCGACACCGAGTTGATGTCGTCGTCGGTCGGTCCGCCCTCGTGCTGGTCGGCCCGCCGCAGTCCGGCTGCGAGGTCCTCCAGTCGCCGGAGCAGCGCGCTCCGGTCCTCCCGCGCCCCGGCCGGGTCGGCCAGCAGCGATTCCAGCTGTCCCAGCAACTCCAGCGGGGTGCCGGTGGGCGCCGGGTCGCCGAAGTCGAACTCGGCGAGCAGGTGCCCGGCCAGCGCGGTGATCGTCGGGTAGTCGAAGACCAGGGTGGCTGGCAGTCGCCTGCCGAGCGCGGCGCCCAGCTTGTTGCGCAGTTCGACCGCGGTCAGCGAGTCGAAGCCCAGGTCCTTGAAGGTGCGCTCCGGCGCGACCGCCTCCGGGCCCGCGAAGCCCAGCACCGCGGCCACCTGTTCCCGGAGCACCGAGCTGAGCAGCTCGCGCCGAGCCTCCGGGGCCATGGTGGCCAGCCTGCCCAGCAGTCCGTCCGCGGTCTGGGTCGCGGCGGCCGCGGTGCGGCGGTCCTTGCGCCCCAGCTCCCGCAGCACCGGCGAGAGGTCCGGGTCCGCGGCCAGCGCGTTGCGGTCCAGCACCAGTGGCAGGGTGAGCGGGCGGTCGGTGGCCGCGGCCGCGTCGAACATGGCCAGCCCCTGCGCCACCGAGAACGGCACGATTCCCTTGCGCCGCAACCGGTCGTGGTCGGCCTGACTGAGGTGCCCGGTCATCCCGGTGGCCTGCGCCCACGCCCCCCAGGCCAGCGACACACCGGCCAGGCCCTCGGCTCGCCGCCGCTGGCACAGCGCGTCCAGCCAGGCGTTGGCGGCCGCGTAGTTGGCCTGTCCCGCGGTGCCGAGCACGCCGGTGGCCGAGGAGAACACCACGAATCCGGCCAGGTCCAGCTCGCGGGTGGCCTCGTGCAGGTGCCAGGCCGCGTCGATCTTCGGCCGCAGCACCCGGTGCAGCTGCCCTGGCGTGAGACTGTCCACTGTGGCGTCATCCAGCACCCCGGCGGCGTGCACCACCGCGGTCAGCCCGCCGCGCGCGGTGAGGTCGGCGACCAGGCCGCGCACCGCGTCCCGGTCGCTGGTGTCGCAGGCGAGGATCTCCGCCCGGCAACCCGACTCGGCCAGTTCCGCGGCGAGTTCCGTTGCCCCGTCGGCGTTCCCGCCGCTGCGGCTGGCCAGCACCAGCCAGCTGAAGCCCTGACCGGCCAGGTGCCGGGCCAGTTCGCGGCCGAGTCCGCCGGTGCCGCCGGTGATCAGCACCGCCTTGCCGGTGTCCCAGGTGCGCGGGATGGTCAGCACCAGCTTGCCGGTGTGCTTGGCCTGGCTCATGAACCGGAAGGCCTCCACCGCGCGGCGCAGGTCGTAGGACCGGGTCGGCAGCGGGGTGAGCACCTGCCGCTCGAAGAGCTCGACCAGCTCGGTCAGCATGCCCTTGGTGCGCTCCGGACCGGCCTCGTCCACGTGGAAGGCGTGGTAGATCACGCCGGGCCACTTGACGAGCTGGTCTGCCGTGCGCACGTCGTTGACGCCCATCTCGGCGAACCGCCCGCCCGGGTTGAGCAGGTCCAGCGAGGCGTCCACGAACTCGTTGGCCAGCGAGTTGAGCACCACGTCGACCTTGGGGAACTTCGTGGCGAAGTCCAGGCTGCGCGAGGAGGCGATGCGGTCCTCAGGCACGCCGAGCTCGCGCAGCACGGCCCACTTGGGCTCGCTCGCGGTGGCGTAGACCTCGGCTCCGAGGTGCCGGGCGAGCTGGATCGCGGCCATGCCGACCCCGCCGGTGCCGGCGTGGATGAGCACCTTCTCGCCGGGCTTGAGCGCGGCGATGTCCACCAGGCCGTAGTAGGCAGTGAGGAAGGCGGCGGGCACGCTGGCGGCCTCGATGTCGTTCCACCCGGCCGGAATCCGCACCAGATGCCGGTGGTCGACCACCACCACCGGCGCGAACCCGCCGTCCACCACACCAAGAACCCGGTCACCAGGAGCGAGATCTTCAACCCCGGGACCGATTTCCAGCACCACACCGACGGCCTCAGCGCCCATCAGACCGGCCGAGACCTCCAGCTGGTCGAGCACCTTGCCGTAGCCGAGGGTGCCGAGCACATCCCGGAAGTTCATGCCGGCCGCGGTGACACCAAGCCGAACCTGGCCCGGAGCAAGGGTTTGTGCGGCGGCCGTGGTGGACACGAACCCGAGTCCGTCCACCGAGCCGGGTTCGACCGCGTCCATCCGCCAGTCGCGGCGGTGCACCGGCGCGAGCAGCCTGCTCTGGTCCGCGGCCAGTCGCGGCGCGCACACCTGGCCGTCGACCACCGCGAGCTGCGGCTCGTTTCCCGCCGCGATGTGCGGCAGGGCAAGGGAAACGTCCTCAGGACGGTCCACGTCGAGCAGCCCGAAGCGGCCGGGGTTCTCGGTGAGCGCGGTGCGCACCAGGCCCCAGGCGGTGGCCGCGGCCAGGTCCCGGCCGGTCCGCGCGCCAGTGGTGACCAGCACCAGCCGCGACGCACTCCCGCTCAGCCAGCGCTGCACCAGGGCGAGCACCTGTTCGGAAGTGTCGTGCGCGGCGGTCACCGGATCACCGGGAGCGGTGGTCAGCGGCAGCACCACGGTGGCCGGGCTGTCCGGGATCTCGGCCAGGTCGGTCACGGTGATCAGGTCGGCCGGGTCGGCGCCCGTGCCGCTGACCGGCGTCCAGTCCACTGTGTACAGAGACACCGGCTCGGTCCGGGCGATGCCCTCGGCCGCGGCGCGCAGGCGCAGCGACCGGGTGGTGAACACGACCGCGCCGGTGGCATCGGCGACGGTCAGGGCCACCAGGGTGTCCTCGCCGTCCGCGCCGAGGTGACGAAGCCGGGCCCGCAGCGCGCTCGCGCCGGTGGCGTGCAGATCCGCGTGCTCCCAAGCGAAGGGCAGCGCACCGGCCGCGACTTCTTGCTGGGACAACAGCACCGTCTGCAGCGCCGCGTCCAGCAACGCCGGGTGCAACCCGAAACCGGTGACCGAAACCCGTTCCGGCAACGCGACTTCGGCGAACACCTCACCGTCGACGTGCCAGGCCCGGCTGAGCCCACGGAACGCGGGCCCGTACTCGTACCCGGACGCGGCGGCCTCGTCGTAGAAAGCGGTCAGGTCGATCTCCACCGCACCACTCGGCGGCCACACCGCGCCCAGCCCCTCGGCCGGTTCGGGTGCACCGGGAGCCAGCACACCCGTGGCATGCCGGGTCCAGTCGGCGTCGGCCCCTGGCCGGGCGTGCACGGCCAGCGAACGGCGACCGTCCTCGTCCGGGGCGTCCACCTTGACCTGGATCTCCACCTCACGGTCCAGCACCAGCGGCGCGCCCAGGATCAGCTCCTCGATCCGCGCGCAGTCCACCTCGTCACCGGCCCGCACGGCCAGCTCGACAAAGGCGGTCGCCGGCAGGATCGCGGTGCCGTTGACCTGGTGATCGGCCAGCCAGGGCTGGGTGTTCCCGGACAACCGCCCGGTCAGCACCACCCCGGACCCGTCGCCCAGCGGCACCGCCGCGCCCAGCACCGGGTGGTGGGTCGCGGTGAGGCCGAAGGCGGAGGCGTCGCCGGAGATGCGCGCCGCGGGCCAGAAACGCTGGTGCTGGAACGGATAGGTGGGCAGGTCGACAACCCGCGCGCCGGACCCGGCAAACCAAGCCGACCAGTCCACCTGACCACCGCGAACCCACCACGATCCAACGGATTCGAGGAACCGCCGCGCACCACCCTCGTTACGGCGCAACGACCCGGTCACCACACCCTCGACCCCGGCACCGTCCAAAGTGGCCTCAACCTCGGCCACCAGCACCGGATGCGGACTGACCTCGATGATCCGGTTGTGACCGGACTGGATGAGCGCCTGCATCGAGGAGTGGAAGTGCACCTGCTGCCGCAGGTTCCGATACCAGTAGCCACCATCCAGCTCGGCGGTGTCCAGCCATTCCCCGGTCACCGTGGAGAAGAACGGGATCTCGCCCGACCGGGGCTGAACCGAGGCCAGCACCTGCGCGAGCTCGTCCTCCAGTTCTTCGACGAACTGCGAGTGCGAGGCGTAGTCCACCGCGATCCGCTTGACCCGCAGCTCCTCGGCCACACCCGCGGCCACGAACTCCGCCAGCGCCCGCTCCTCACCCGACACCACCACGGCCGCCGGACCATTAACCGCCGCGATCCCGATGCCTTCAGTCAGCCGCGGCAGCACTTCCTCCACCGGCAACGCGATCGAGGCCATGCCACCGCGCCCGGACAACACCCGCGCGATCAACTGCGACCGCCGGGCAACCACCAACGCCCCATCAGCCAACGACAACCCACCGGCCACCACCACCGCGGCGACCTCCCCCTGTGAGTGGCCGACCACTCCCTCCGGCACAACACCCAGCGACTGCCAGAGCGCCGCGAGCGAGACGTTGACCGCCCAGGTCACCGGCTGCACCACATCGACCCGGGCCAACAGTTCCTCATCCGCCAAAGCGTGAGTGATCGACCACTCAACGTGCGGGGCGAGGGCTTCGGCGCATTCGGCGAGGCGGGCGGCGAAGACCGGGGACTCATCCAGCAGCTGACGGGCCATGCCGACCCATTGGGAACCCTGGCCGGGGAAGACGAAGAGCGAGCGGCCACCGGCGAGGATGGGGGTGGGTTCGAGCGGGGTGCGGAGGAGGGTGGGGAGCTCGTCGGGGGTGCCCACGAGGACGGACCGGACGGGGAG
Organism: Crossiella sp. NPDC003009; assembly: GCF_053591555.1. NCBI lineage: Bacteria > Bacillati > Actinomycetota > Actinomycetes > Pseudonocardiales > Pseudonocardiaceae > Crossiella > Crossiella sp. NPDC003009. Next base: position 92,334 of record NZ_JBSFUA010000006.1, read on the forward strand.
GGCGGCGCGGGCGGTGGCCAGGGTGAACCCGGCGTCGACCGCGCTGGTCGAAGGGGCGGCTCCCGCGTTGACTGCCCCGACCGAAGTGGCGGCCCCATCATCGACCACATCGGCCAGAGACGCGGCCCCGGCATCGACCGCCTTCGCCGGGCGGACGGATCCGCCGTCGACCGCGCTGGTGGAAAGATCGGCCAGCCCCGGAGAAGCCGAACCGGTGAGCGTATCCGCCAGCCGAGCGGCCTGTGCGCGCACCGCCTCCACCGACTTCGCCGACAACACCAGCGGCACCACCGCCGGCACCACCACCGACTCCGCGACCTCCACCGCCGGCGCCTGCTCAATGATCACATGCGCGTTCGTCCCACTGGCCCCGAACGACGAAACCCCAGCCCGCCGCGGCCGATCAACCTCCGGCCACGGCACCGTGTCGGTCAGCAGTTCCACCGCCCCCGCCGACCAGTCCACATGCGACGAAGGCTCGGTCACGTGCAGCGTCTTGGGCGCAGCACCGTGTTCCAGCGCCTGCACCATCTTGATCACCCCGGCGACACCGGCCGCGGCCTGGGTGTGGCCGATGTTCGACTTGATCGAGCCCAGCAGCAACGGCTGCGAGCGGGACTGCCCGTAGACGTCCACCAGCGCCTGAGCCTCGATCGGGTCGCCCAAGGTCGTGCCAGTGCCGTGTCCCTCAACCACATCAACGTCCACAGTGGACAGACCCGCATCAGCGAGCGCGGCGCGGATCACCCGTTGCTGGGACGGGCCGTTCGGGGCGGTGAGGCCGTTTGACGCGCCGTCCTGGTTGACCGCGGTGCCCCGGACGACCGCCCGGACCCGGTGGCCCAGGCGGCGAGCATCCGACAGGCGTTCGAGCACCAGGACTCCGACGCCCTCGCCCCAGCCGGTGCCGTCGGCGGAGTCGGAGAAGGCCTTGCAGCGGCCGTCAATGGCGAGGCCGGCCTGGCGGGAGAACTCCACGAACAGGCTTGGGGTGGACAGCACCGTGACGCCGCCGACCAGGGCCAGCTCGCACTCGCCGGAGCGCAGCGAGCGGGTGCCCAGGTGCAGGGCCACCAGCGAGGACGAACAGGCCGTGTCGACGGTGACGGCGGGGCCTTCCAGACCCAGGGCGTAGGCGACCCGGCCGGAGGCGACGCTGGGGGCGCTGCCGGTGGACTGGAAGCCCTCGAACTCGCCGCCGCCGAGCAGGGTGGCGTAGTCGCTGTACATGACACCGGCGAAGATCCCGGTGTCGCTGCCCTTCAGCGTGCCGGGGTCGATACCGGCGTGTTCCAAGGCCTCCCAGGAACTTTCCAGCAGCAGGCGGTGCTGGGCGTCGGTGGCCATGGCCTCGCGCGGGGACATGCCGAAGAAGGCGGCGTCAAAATCGCCTGCGTCGTAGAGGAAACTGCCGACCCGGGTGTGTGAGGTGCCCAGGCGGTCGGGGGTCGGGTCGAACAGGCGGGCCAGGTCCCAGCCGCGGTCGGTCGGGAAGTCGGCGACGGTTTCGGTGCCCTCGGCGACCAGGTTCCACAGGTCGTCGGGGCCTGCCACGCCACCGGGGAAGCGGCAGGCCATGCCGACGATGACGATGGGGTCGTCGTCCAGGTCCGCGGCCTGTGGGCGCGGGGTGGTGGTCGCCGTCTCGCGGGGGGTCAGTTCCAGCACCGTGGCCAGGCGGCCCGCGATGGCTTCCGGGGTTGGGTAGTCGAAGGCCAGGGTGGAGCTGAGGGCGGCCCCGGTGGCCGCGGTGAGCTTGCGGCGCAGCTCCACCGCCATCAGCGAGTCGAGCCCTCGGGACACCAGGGGTTCGTCCACCGGCAGTCCGGCCAGGTCGGTGATGCCGAGCACCGCGGCCGCCTCACGCACCACGATGGTGGTCAGCTCGGCGAGCTGACGGTCCCTTGGCAGTGCCAGCAACCGGTCGCGCAGGGACTCGGGTTCGCCGGTGTCGCGGGCGGCGGCCTGGCGCGGTGCCAGGCGGACCAGGGTGCGCAGGACCGCGGCGAGGTGGCCGCCCTGCTCGGCCTCCTGCCGCGGTCCGCGCAGATCGAGGCGAACGGGCACCAGCGCCGGTTCGTCCAGCCGCAGCGCGGTGTCCAGCAACCGCAGGCCGTCGGCGACGGGGAAGGCCACAATGCCCTGCCTGCGCATGCGGGACAGCTCCGCGGCGCCCAGGTGGCTGGTCATGCCGTCAGACTCGGGCTGCCACAGGCCCCAGGCGAGGCTGGTCGCGGGCAGTCCGGCCTGGCGGCGCTGGGCGGCGAGCTCGTCGAGCACGGAGTTCGCTGCGGCGTAAGTGCTTTGGCCCGCGGTGCCGAGGACGCCGGCGGCCGAGGAGAACAGCACGAACGCGGTCAGGTCGCGGTCGCGGGTCAGCTCGTCCAGGTGCAGGGCGGCGACCTTGGGCGCGAAGACCTCGGCCAGGCGGCCGGCGTCCTGGTCCAGCAGCAGGCCGTCGTCGAGCACCCCGGCCAGGTGCACCACCGCGGTGAGGTCGGGGATCTCGGCGAGCAGGTCGGCCAGTGCGGCGCGATCGGTGATGTCGCAGGCCACGATCCGGGTGTCCACGCCCAGCTTCTCGCGGAGCTCCGCCGCGCCGGGGGCGTCCTCACCGCGGCGGGAGGTGAGCACGAGCTTGCGCGCATTGTGCTGGCGCACCAGGTGTTCGGCCACCGCGGCGCCGAGCTGGCCGGTGCCGCCGGTGATCAGCACGGTGCCGTCGAGGGTGAGCTCGCCGGTGGCGTCCTCGGTGACCTTGGCCAGGCGGGGTGCGAACACGCCGTCGGCGTTGATCACCAGTTCGGGCTCGTCCAGCGCCAGCGCGGCCTCCGGCACCGGGCCGTCGGCGCCGATCCAGCGCAGCACGCGGTCCGGGTGCTCGGTGCGGGCGGTGCGCAGCAGGCCGCGCACGGCCGCGCCGGTCAGGCCGCTGCCCAGCCAGACCAGTTCGGCCTCGGGCTGTTCGGTGATGATCCGCTGGATCTCGATCAGCGCTTCGGCGGTGGCCTGGGTGACCGGGAGGTCCTGGGCGGTGGCGTCCACCACGACCCGGTTCGCCGGCGTCGCCGTGCTGGCGGGCAGGGTGACGCGCTGGAGCTCCACGCGGTAGAGGTCCTGGACGCGGCCGGTGGCCTGGAACTGCTCGGGTTTGGCCGTGCGCAGGTCGAGCCGCTGCACCCTGGCCACCGGAGCCCCGGTGCCGTCGGCCAGCCACACGGTCAGCCGCCGCCCGCCGGAGACCGCCTCGGCCTCTACCCGGACCCGCAGTTCGCTGGCCCCGGTGGCGTACAGCTCGACCCCGGACCACTCGAAGGGCATCTGCACGTGGTCGGCGTCCTGACCGCCGTCCGCGCAGGCCCGCATCACGTTCAGCGCGCCGTCCAGCAGCGCGGGGTGCAGCGCATAGGGCGTGCCGTCCACGTCGTCGGGCAGCCGGACCGTGCCGTAGCCGACGCCGTCGCGCCGCCACAGCGCGGTGGTGGTCATGAAGTCGGGGCCGTAGTCCACACCCTGGTCGGCGAACCGGTCGTAGAGTCCAGTCAGGTCAACGGGTTCCGCACCCGGCACCGGCCACTCGCGCAGGTCGGCGAACCCCTCGGCACCGCTGTCCGGCTGCGGGACCTCGCCGAGCTCGCCGGTGGCGTGCAGGGTCCAGTCCCCTTCGCCGCCAACGGGTTTGCTGTGGATGGCCACCAGCGGACGCCCGTCCACCGGCGGGGTGAGCGAGACCTGGACGCGCACCGCCGAGTTCTCCGGCAGCACCAGCGGGGAGATCATCACCAGTCCGGCGACCTGGCTGAGCCCGAGTCGCTGGGCGGCGGCGATGGCCAGCTCCATCAACCCGGTCCCGGCCATCACGATGTGCCCGTGCACCACGTGGTCGGCCAGCCACGGGTGGTCGGCGACGGAGAGCCTGCCCGCGAGCACGTGGCCCGCGCCGCCCGCGAGCGCCGGTTCCACCATCAGCCAGGGGTGGTCGACCTCGGTGAGCTCCAGCGCGCCACCGGCCGCGGTGGCCTTCGGCGTGACCCAGAACCTGCTGCGCTGGAACGGATACGTCGGCAAGTCGAGCACGCGCGGCTCGTGTCCGGCGAACACCGCGGCCCAGTCGACCTCCACGCCGTGCGCGTGCGCCTCGGCGAGGCCGGTGAGCACGGCCTCGGCCTCTGGCCGGTCCCGGCGCTGCGCGGCGACCACCGCGACCCGCTGGCGGGCATCGGCAACGCAGTCGCCGACCATGGCCGCGCCGGAGCCGTCCGGGCCGAGTTCCAGGAAACGGGTGACCCCGGCCTCCAGCAGCGTGCTGACGCCCTGGGCGAAGCGCACGGTGGAGCGGACGTGGCTGACCCAGTAGCCGGGATCGAGCACCTCGGCGCTGATCAGGCCGCCGGTCACGTTGGACACCAGGCCGATCTCCGGTTCACGCGCGGTGGCCCTGGCGGCGACCGCGGCGAACTCGGGCAGCATCGGCTCCATCAGCGGCGAGTGGTAGGCGTGGTCCATGACCAGCCGTTTGACCTCGCGGCCCTCGGCGAGAAGCTGTTCGGTGGCCTGCTCGATGGCCTCGACGGTGCCGGAGAGGATCACCGAGTTCGGCCCGTTGACCAGTCCGGCCACCAGCTCGTGCTCGCGGTTCTCCAGCAGTGGCAACAGGTCCTGCTCGGCGGCGCGGACCGCGAGCATCGCGCCGCCCGGCGGCAGCGACTGCATCAGCTGGCCGCGCGCGGCCACCAGCGCACAGGCGTCTTCAAGCGACCAGACCCCGGCGACGTGTGCCGCGGCGAGCTCGCCGGTGGAGTAGCCGAGCACGTAGTGCGGGGTGACGCCCCAGGACTCGACCAGCCGGTAGAGCGCGACCTGGAAGGCGAACAGCGAGGGCTGGGTGAAGCCGATCTGGTTGAGCAGCGCGGCTTCCGGGGTGTCCGTGGGGGCGAAGGTGATCTCGCGCAGCGGCCGGGGCAGCAGTGGGTCCAGGTGCGCGCAGACCGCGTCGTAGGCCTGGGCGAAGGCCGGGAAGGTGCGGTACAGCTCAGCGCCCATGGCGGCGCGCTGAGCGCCCTGGCCGGGGAAGACGAAGGCGGTCTTGCCGGGCAGCACCGCGCCGGTGACCACGCCGGGAAGGGGTTCGCCGGTGGCGATGGCGCGGAGTCCGGCGAGCAGCTGTTCGGTGTCGGCGCTGATGACGGCGGCGCGACGCTGGTGGTGGGCGCGGGTGGTGGCCAGGGACCAGGCGAGGTCGACGGGGCGGGCGGTGGCGGCGGTTTCGGCGAGCGCGGTGGCCTGGGCACGGAGGGCGGCCTCGGTGTGGCCGGAGAGCACCACGGGCACGAGCGGCGCGCCTTCGGGCGTGCCGGTTGCGGCGAGCGCGGCTGGTGCGGCGGCCGAGGGCGTGTCCGCGGCGGATGCGGGTTCCGCTGCCGGGGCCTGTTCCAGGATCATGTGCGCGTTGGTCCCGCTGATCCCGAACGCCGAGATCCCGGCCCGGCAAGGCCGGTCCCCCGCCACCAGCTCCCGGTGCTCGGTGGCCAGGCTGATCCCGCCGGTCGACCAGTCCACCCGGCTGCTCGCCGTCTCCGCGTGCAACGTCCGCGGCACCTCACCCCGCCGCAGGCTCTCCACGACCTTGATGAACCCGGCGACCCCAGCCGCGGCCTGGGTGTGCCCGATGTTGGACTTCACCCCGCCCAGCAACGCCGGTGCGCCGCCCGCGTGCGCCTTGCCGTAGGTGGCCAGCAGCGCGTGCGCCTCGATCGGGTCGCCGAGCCGGGTGCCGGTGCCGTGCGCCTCCAGCAGGTCCACCTCGGCGGCGTCCACCCCGGCGTCGGCCAGCGCGGCGCGGATGACCCGCTGCTGCGAGCTGCCGTTGGGCGCGCTCAGGCCGTTGGACGCGCCGTCGGAGTTGACCGCCGAGCCGCGGATGACCGCCAGCACCGGGCGGCCCTGGGCCAGCGCGTCGGACAGTGGTTGCAGCAGCACCAGGCCGCTGCCCTCGGAAAAGCCGGTGCCGTCGGCGTCCTCGCTGAACGCGCGGCAGCGGCCATCCGGCGACAGCCCGCCCTGGCGGGAGAACTCGATCAGCAGCTGCGGACCGGCCATCACCGTCGCACCACCGGCCAGCGCCAGCGAGCACTCGCCTGCCCGCAGCGCGCGGACCGCGTTGTGCAGCGCCACCAACGAGGAGGAGCACGCGGTGTCCAGGGTGACCGAGGGGCCTTCCAGGCCGAGCACGTAGGAGATCCGGCCCGCGAGCACGCTGGCCGCGCCGCCGGTGAGGGCGTGGCCCTCGGAGTCGCCGCCCGCGGTGGTGAGTCCGGCGTAGTCCTGGCCGTTGGTGCCGATGTAGACGCCCACATCCTTGCCGCGCAAGGACTCCGGCACGATCCGGGCGCGTTCCAGCGCCTCCCAGGCGTTCTCCAGCAGCAGCCGCTGCTGCGGGTCCATGGCCAGCGCCTCGCGCGGGGCGATGCCGAAGAAGGCCGGGTCGAACTCGGCCGCGCCGCTGAGGAACCCGCCTGCTCGCGCGTACAGCGTGCCGGGGTGGTCCCGATCGGGGTGGTACAGGCCGTCCAGGTCCCAGCCGCGGTCGCCGGGCAGCGGGCCGATCGCCTCCTCCCCGGCCGCCAGCAGCCGCCAGAAGTCCTCCGGGGAGTTGATGCCGCCGGGGAAGCGGCAGCTCATCGCGAGCACCGCGATCGGTTCGCTCGACCGGGCGCGCTCCTCGCGCAGCGCGTTCAGCTCGCTGGTGGCCCGCTTGAGGTACTCGCGCAGCTTCTGTTCGGTCGCCGTCACGTATTCCTCCGGCTCATGGTGATGCTGTCGATGAGGTCGAACAGTTCGTCGTCGGAGACGTCCGCCATCGGCGCGGCGGCCGGGACTTCTTCCGTCGCGGACTCGTCCAGGTGGAGCTGGTCCAGCAGGTGTTCGGCCACCGCGGCCGGGGTCGGCTGCTCGAAGACGAGCGTGACCGGCAGCCGCACCCCGGTTTCCGCGCCGAGCCGTTTGCTCAGGTCGGCGCCGGTAACGCTGTCGATGCCGAGGTCGCGGAAGGTCCTGGTCTCCGCCGGCCGGTCGCCGCGCCGGTAGCCGAGCACGGCGGCGGTGTGCCGCAGCACCACGTCGAGCACCAGTTCCGCACGGCGGCGGGCGGGCAGCGCGGCCAGCCGGTCAGCCAGGTCCGGTTCGGTCGTGGTTTCCGTTGCGCCACTGGACTTGCGGGCATCCGGCAGGTCGGCCAGCAGCGGGCTCGGGCGCAGCGCGGTGAGGGTCGGGGCGAACCGCTCCCACTTGATGTCGGCCACCACCTGGCTCGCTCGGCCGCCGTCGATGGCCTCCTGCAAGGCCTTCAGCGCCAGCTCGGGGGCCATCAGGTTGATGCCGTGGCGTTCTAGGGTCGGGCGGACCGCGGTGGTGGCCAGGCCGTCGCCGTCCCAGGCGCCGAAGGAGACCGCGGTGGCGGGCAGGCCCTGGGCGCGGCGGAGTTCGGCCAGGGCGTCCAGTGCGGCGTTGGCCGGGGCGTAGTTGCCCTGGCCGGGGATGCCGACGGTGGCGCCGAGAGTGGAGAAGAGCACAAACGCGGACAGGTTCAGCTCGGCGGTCAGCTCGTGCAGGTGCCAGGCGCTGACCACCTTGGCGCGCTGGGCTTCCGCGACCTGCGCCAGGCTCAGCGCGCGCAGCGTGGAGTCGGCCAGCACGGCCGCGGTGTGCACCACCGCGTCCAGGTCGCCGACCCGCTCCAGCAACTCGCGCAACTGGTCGCGGTCGCTGACGTCGCAAGCCTCGATCCGCACGTCCGCGCCCAGCGCGGCCAGCTCGGCGTGCAGTTCCGCCGCGCCGGGCGCGGCCGGGCCGCGGCGGCTGACCAGCACCAGCTCGCGGGCGCCGCGTTCGGCCAGCCAGCGGGCCACGTGCGCACCGAGCGCGCCGGTGCCGCCGGTGACCAGCACGGTGCCCTTGGGCCGCCACTCCCCCGCATCCGCGCGGTGTGCCGCCGGTCGGACCAGGCGGCAGGCCAGGGTGCCGAAGGGCCGCAGCGCCAGCTGGTCCTCGCCGTCGGTGCGGGTGAGCGCGGCGGCCAGCTGCCGCCAGCTGCCCTCGCGCGGCTCGGCCGGCAGGTCGATCAGGCCGCCCCAGCGGTCGTGGTGCTCGTGCCCGGCGACCCGGCCGAGGCCCCACACCATGCGCTGGTCCGGCCGGACCTCGCGGTCGCCGGGGTCGGTGATCATCGCGCCGCTGGTCACGCACCACAACGGCGCGTTGATCCGGGCGTCGCCGAGTGCTTGCAGGACAAGGAGAGTGGCCGCGTACCCGGCGGGCACACCGGGGTGGTCGACCCGCTCGCCGGGGATCAGCGCGAGCAGCGAGAGCACGCCGGTGACGTCGGCGGGGACCGCGGCGGCGCAGGCGGTGGCCAGTTCGTCGCGGCCGGGGTGGTGCTCACATTCCACCGTGACCAGCCGCAGGCCCTGCCGGTTCAGGCCGGACACCGCGTCGGTCCAGGGACCTTCACCCTTGGGCAGCAGCACCAGCCAGCTGCCGGTGGCGGTGCGGACCGGGTCGGCCACCGCGCGCCAGGCGGTGGCGTAGCGCCAGTCCTCGATCAGCTTGGCCGCGTTCTCCCTGCGGTGCCAGCCGGCCAGCGCGGACACCAGCTCGGGCAGGGTCGCGCTCTCCGAGACCGCGAGCAGGCGTTGCAGGGACTCGACATCGGCCTGGTGCACCAGGTTCCAGAACGCCTCGGACTCCGGCGTCGCGGTCGGGGTCGCGGGCGGGGTGGTCTCCAGCCAGTAGCGCTGGTGCTGGAAGCGATAGGCAGGCAGGTCGACCAGGCGGGCGCCGGGGTAGTCCCAGCGCACCGGCAGGCCGTGCGCGTGCGCCTGGCCCAGCGAGGTCAGGAACCGTTGCGGGCCACCGTCATCCCGGCGCAGGCTGCCGAAGGCGACCACGTCCTGAGCGGCGTCCTGGATGCCCGCGGTGAGCACCGGGTGCGGGCTCACCTCGATGAAGGTGCGGTGCCCCGCCTGGATCAACGCGGCCACGGTGGCCTCGAACTCCACCGGGGAGCGCAGGTTGTCGTACCAGTAGGTGGCGTTGAGGCCGAGGGTGTCCAGCGGCCCGGCGGTCACCGTGGACCAGAAGGCGGCCTCGGCGGTGCGCGGCTGGATCGGGGCCAGCGCGGTGAGCAGCTCGCCGCGGATGGCCTCCACGTGGTCGGAGTGCGAGGCGTAGTCCACCGGCAGGTGCCGGGCGCGCACCCCGTCCGCCTGCACCTTGGCCACGAACTCATGCAGGGCCTGGGGATCGCCGGAGATCACGGTGGCGGCCGGGCCGTTGGCCGCGGCCAGGGACAACCTGCCGTCCCATTCGGTCAGCCGGGCCAGCGCCTCGGCCCTGGGCAGCGTGGTGGAGACCATGCCGCCGTGCCCGGCCAGCGCCCGCGCGATCTCCTGCGAGCGCAGCGCGACGATCCGGGCACCGTCCTCAAGGGACAGTGCGCCGACCGCGCAGGCCGCGGCGATCTCGCCTTGGGAGTGCCCGACCACCGCGGCCGGGCGGACGCCGTGCGCAGACCACAGCGCGGCCAGCGAGACCATCACCGCCCACAGCGCGGGCTGCACCACGTCGACCCGGCGCAGCGCCTGCTCATCGCCCAGCGCCTCGGTCAGCGACCAGTCCACGTACGGCGTCATGGCGCGCTCGCACTTCGCCAGCGACTCGGCGAAGACCGGTGTGCTGGCGGCGAGTTCCAGTGCCATGCCCACCCATTGCGAGCCCTGACCGGGGAAGACCAGCACCGGCCCCGGTCCGGACTGCGCCCGGCCGATGACCAGTCCCGGCGCGTCCTCACCGGCGGCGAGCGCGGCCAGGCCGTCGAGCAGTTCCCGCCGGTGGCCCACCACCACGGCCCGGTGCTCGAACGCGGTCCGGGTGGTGGCCAGCGACAGGCCGATGTCCGCGACCCCCAGTGCGGGCGCGGCTTCGGCGTGCGCGCGCAGGGCTTCGGCCTGCGCCCGCAGTGCGGACGGGGACTGCGCCGACAGCGGCCAGGCCACCGGCTGCCCGGTGTCCCCGCCCCAGTTGACGTCGACGCCGTCTGTCCACAGTAGACCGAGCAGGTCGGCAAGGGTCTCGGTGCCGGGCCGGTTCCGGCGGCAGGTGGCGAGCACCTCGGTGTCCAGGGTCCGGCCGATCGGGACGCGCAGCACCGGGTGCGGGCTGACCTCCACGATCCGGCAGCCCGGCGGCAGCGCGCGGACCACGTCGACCAGGCGCATCGGCTCGCACATGTTGCGCGCCCAGTGGGCCCCGTCCAGCTCGGTCCCAGCCAGCTCACCGCCGGTGACGGTGGAGAGGAACGGAATCCTGGTCGCGGCCGGGCGGATGTCGCTGAGCAGTTCGGTCAGCTCGGCGGTGAGGGCGGTCAGCTCGCGGCTGTGCGAGGGGTAGTCGATGGCCACCCGGACAGTGCCGATCCCGGCCTCGGCCAGTTCCTGCTCGAACTCCTCGATCGCCGTGGTGGCACCGGAAACGCACACCTGCCCCGGCGAGAGCTCACCAGCCACGGTCAGCCGGTCCCCGGCCCGCCTGGCCGCTTCCGTGACGTCCAGGTCGCAGACCAGCACGGTCCCGGTGCCGGAGGCGCGCTCGGCGATCAGCCGGGACCATCGGCCGATGACCTGCGCGCCCTGGGCCAGGGTGAGCGCACCGGCGGCGATCGCGGCGGCCACCTCGCCCACGCTCTGCCCGAACACCACCGCCGGAATCACGCCACGGGCAGCCAAGGTCCGGAACAGCGCGACCTGCACCGCGAACAGCGCGGGCTGCACCACATCGGCCCGCTCCAGCCGGCGCTCCGCCAGCAGGTCGGCCAGCACCGACCGGCCGAGCACCGAAGCCAGCTCACTGTCTACTTCGGACATCGCGGCGCGGAACTCCGGCTCGACCAGCAGGTCCCGGCCCATGCCGGTCCACTGACTGCCGTGGCCGGAGAAGCAGAAGGCCAGCGCGGGCGCGGTCTCGGCCACGCCGACCTCGGCCAGCGCGAGCAGGTTGACCAGGTCCGCGGGCCGCTCCAGCGCGGCGAAGGCGCGGTGCGGGCCGGATCCGGTGCTCAGCACGGGTGCCACCGGGCCCCTGGCCGTGGCCGTGATGCCCTTCCGCAGCTCTTCCGCGGTGTCCGCACCCAGTGCCACCAGGGTGCGGGGGCTGGCGGGCGCCTGACCCAGCGCGAGGTGCACGTTGGTGCCGCCGAAGCCGAACCCGCTCACCCCGGCGTACCGGTGCCCGGCAGGCCAGGGGCTGCGGCCGGTCACCACCTGGAGCTGTTCGGCGGCGAAGTCGATGTTCGGGTTGGGCTCCTCGAAGTGCAGGCTGGCGGGCAGTTCACCGTGGTACAGCGACAAAGCGGTCTTCATCAGGCCGAGCACACCGGCGGCCGGTTCCAGGTGGCCGAAGTTCGTCTTGGCCGAGCCGATCCGCAGTGGTTCGGCGCGGCCGGGGCCGAACACCTCGCCGAGCGCGGAGGTCTCGATCACGTCGCCGAGCTTGGTCCCGGTGCCGTGAGCCTCCACATAGGACACCTGATCGGCAGGCACCCCGGCTTCCCGCCAGGCCGAGCGCAGCACGTCGACCTGGGCTTCGGGGTTGGGCGCGGTGAGGCCGTTGGAGGCGCCGTCGTTGTTCATCGCGCTGCCCAGCAGCACCGCGTAGATCCGGTTGCCGTCCCGCAGCGCGTCGGAAAGCCGCCGCAGCACAACGACTCCGCAGCCCTCGCTGCGCACGTAGCCGTTGGCGCCCGCGTCGAAGGCGCGGCACTGGGCGTCGGGGTTGACGCCGCCGAACTTGGTCATCGCGACCGTGGTGTGCGGGTGCAGCATCAGGCTGATGCCACCGGCCAGCGCCAGGTCGGACTCGCCGCGGCGCAGGCTGTGCGCGGCCAGGTGCACCGCGGCCAGCGAGGAGCTGCACGCGCTGCCCACCGACACCGCGGGCCCTTGCAGGCCGAGGGCGTAGGCGACCCGGGCCGGAATGATCGAGGTGTCCCAGCCCACCGCGGACTGCGAGCCGATCGCGTTCGGGTCCGCGCCGGTGGCCAGGTAGTACTCCTGCCACATGGTGCCGAGGAAGACCCCGGTGCGGCTGCCGGTCAGGCCACCGGGCACGATCCGGGCGTCCTCCAGCGCGGACCAGGCCACTTCCAGGGTGATCCGCTGCTGCGGGTCGGCGTGCTCGGCCTCGGCCGGGGACATCCGGAAGAAGGCCGCGTCGAACCCGGCCACGTCGTCCAGGAAGCCGCCGCGGCGGGTGGTGGTCTTGCCGGGGCTGGTGACGTCGGCGTCGTACCACTGCTCGGCGTGCCAGCGGTCCGCGGGCACCGGCCCCACCGCGTCCACCTCGGCCAGCAGCGCGTCCCAGAGCTGCCCGGGCGAACCGATGCCGCCGGGCAGCCGGCAGCCGAGGCCGACGATCGCGATCGGCTCGTTCCGCACCGCCTCAGCGGCCGGTCCCGGCCGACCGGTCGGCCTGCCGTCCAGGAACGCCGCGAGCGCGGCCACCGTCGGGTGCCGGTAGGGCGCCCAGGCAGGCACCGGGTGACCGAGTCGCCGGGACAGCTCCTGGGTCAGCCTGGTCAGCCCGGCGGAGTCGGCGCCGAGCTCACGTAGCGCCACCTCCACCGGCAGCGCGTCCGCTGGTGTGCCCAGCAGCGCAGCCGCGGCACTCCGCACGTGTGACAGACACGTATCAGCCTCACTCCGCATCCGGACCACCTTGCCGCCGTGGATCAGGGGATTCCCGAGGCGACGGTACAAACGGCCAACTGCGGATTCCCCCAGACAGAGCGGTCGGAATCTCTAGCAAATTCCGGGCTGCCCGCCCCGCACCCTGTGGGCATGGCAGAGCTCGCTGAGCACCCGCGGAAGCCGATCATGCTGGTCAGCCTGCCGGCGGCCGGCCTGGCCAACCCGATGCTGGTGCTGGCGGGTGAACTGGCCCGGCGCGGCGTGCAGGACGTGTTCTTCGCCAGCGACGAGCCCCGGCGCGCCGACGTCGAGGCGCTGACCGCGGCCAGCAAGATCGAGTTCATCTCCCTCGGCGAACCGGTGCCCGAGCTGTCGCCGACCACCTGGGACGAGCCGACCTACCGGGCGGTCACCCAGCCCTCCCGGTTCAAGGCCTTCCGCGCGCTGCTGCGGCACAACTTCAAGCCGGAGATCACCGTCCCCAAGTACCAGGCGCTGGCGGCCGCGGTCGAGCAGCACCGGCCCGCGCTGATGGTGATCGACGTGATGTGCAAGCACGCCATCGACCTGGCCATCACCAAGGGCATCCCGTACGTGCTCAGCTGCCCGTTCGTGGCCAGCAACATCGTCAGCCTGGTCACCCCGTTCGGCAAGTCCTATACCCCCAAGGACTTCCCGACCCCGCGGTCGGCCCTGCCGTACCCGATGACGGCGCGGCAGCGGCTGCGCAACCAGCTGTTCCGCTGGCGCACCCTGCTGCACTTCCTCAACCCGGAGACGAACAAGCGGGTCCAGGCGCAGGCCAAGATCCGCGCGGAACTGGGCATCTCGGCCGAGACCACCAAGTCGCTGGCCGCCTTCGAGCAGGCCGAGCGGGTGCTGTGCTACTCGCTGCCGGAGCTGGACTACCCGTTCGACGTCCCGGACAAGTTCACCTTCGTCGGCGCGATGGTGCCGCCCCTGCCGCAGGCGCCGGCCGACGAGCTGACCGACTGGTTGGACGGCCGGAAGTCCGTGGTGTACATGGGCTTCGGCACCATCACCCGCCTCACCGAGTCCGATGTGGCCGCACTGGTCGAGGTCGCGCGACGGCTGGACGGCAAGGCGCACGTGCTGTGGTCGCTGCCCAAGTCCCAGCAGCCGATGCTGCCCGCCGACCTGCCGCCGAACCTGCGGGTCGAGGGCTGGGTGCCCTCGCAGCTGGACGTGCTGGCCCATCCCAGCGTCAAGGTCTTCGTCAACCACGGCGGCGGCAACGCCTTCCACGAGAGCGTGTTCTTCGGCAAGCCGCAGGTGGTGCGGCCGCTGTGGGTGGACTGCTACGACCAGGCGGTCCGGGTGCGGAGCATGGGCCTGGGCCAGGCGGTGGACCGCCCCGCGACGATCGACGCCGACGACCTCACCGGCAAGGTGCTGCCGGTGCTGACCGAGCAGTCCTACACCGAACGTTCCCGGCGGTTCGCCGCCGCGATGTCCAAGGCCGGTGGCCGGGCGGCCGCCGCCGACGCTCTGCTGTCCCTCCCGCAACTCACCGAGACGAGCAACGCATGAGCTACCGGTACTACGTCTCCAAGCCGGTCCTGTCCGGGCGCGAGCTGGAGTACGTCACGGACGGGATCCAGCGAGGGTGGATCTCCTCGCTGGGGCCGCACGTGCGCCAGTTCGAGGAAGCTTTCGCCAGCTACAACCAGATGTCCAGCGCGGTGGCCTGCTCCTCCGGCACGGCCGCGCTGACGCTGGCGCTGCGCGCACTGGGGGTCGGCCCAGGCGATGAGGTGATCGTCCCCGAGTTCACCATGATCGCCTCCGCCTGGGCCGTCACCTACACCGGAGCCACCCCGGTGTTCGTCGACTGCGCGGACGACCTGAACATCGACGTCACCAAGATCGAAGAGAAGATCACCCCGCGCACCAAGGCGATCATGCCGGTGCACATCTACGGCCGCCGCTGCGACATGGACCCGATCATGGAGCTGGCGCACGAGTACAACCTCCGCGTGGTCGAGGACTCCGCGGAGTCCCACGGCGTCCGCCCGGTCGCGCACATCGCGGCGTTCTCCCTGTACGCCAACAAAATCATCACCAGCGGCGAGGGCGGCATCTGCGTCACCAACGACCCGGTGCTGGACGCCCAGATGCGCCACCTGCGCGGCATGGCCTTCAGCCCCGACCACTCGTTCCTGCACCGCAAGCTGGGCTACAACTTCCGGATGACCGACATGCAGGCCGCGGTCGCCCTGGCCCAGACCGAGCAGCTGGACACCTTCCTGGCCGCCCGCAAGGAGATCGCGGCCCGCTACGACGAGGGCCTGGCCGGTATCGAGGGCATCACGGTGATGCCGCCCCGCGATGTGCTGTGGATGTACGACGTGCTGGCCGAGGACCGGGAACCACTGCGCGCGCACCTGGCCGCCGAGGGCATCGAGACCAGGCGGTTCTTCAAGCCGATGAGCCAGCAGCCGCAGTACTTCGACCCGGAGTGGCCGAAGCTGAACGCGGCGAAGTACGCGGCGTCCGGGTTCTACCTGCCGACGTACGTGGGGCTGACGGCGGCGGACCAGGAGTACATCGTGGGCAAGGTGCGGGAGTTCTACCAGAAGCGCTGAGGCGAGCACCAGGAACCCGGGCGGTAGCCGACCGCCCGGGTTCCTTTTGTGTACTGGGCGGGATCGGTCCCGGACGCCTTGTGGTCGGATGAGCCGCCGAGCTCACCACGTGACGCAAGGAAAGGCTGCGGGCGGTGTCGTGACCTGTCCTCGATGATCGAAGACCTGAGCAAGCAGACCATCGTGGTACGCCCCTTGGCGGATCCCGACGTCCGGGGCTGGCGCGTCGGCTGGGCCTGAGGTCGACGGTTCGCTTGCTCGTCGCGATGGGTGAAGCGCGGAACACGGAAAACGTCGGCAAGAACCCGGCGCCGGACACGAGAGTGCTCTCGCGCAAGTCGTTCTTCGCGGCAGTGGGCGGCGCGATCGCCGCTATCGCGCTGACTCCCGGAACCGGTGCGGCGCAGACGAACCGTAGCGCCTCGGCGCGTTGGGTGGAGCTGAACACGGGCACCCTTCGCCGGACCCACGAGAGTCTCGTCTCGCTGCCGCCAGAGCACCAGCAGGCGTTCTACCTGCAGTTCACGTCGGCCCAATGCAGGCAGTTCTGGCTGGACAACCTGGACAGCTACCGGCGCACCGCCAGGTCCGCCGTGACCACATCAGGCCAAGATGAAGCGGCGCGCAGGCTCAGTGACTTCCTCCGGACCACCCGGATCTTCGAGGACGGCGTGTCCGAGGCCGACCACCGTGAGCTGGCCGAGCTTGAACGACTCGTCAAGGCGAGCTACTCACCCGAAGCGGCAAGAATCCTCTTGACCGCGAACCTGATGACCGAGCTCGAGCCGGCAGGCCCGCTGGCGAACTGCGCGTGCAGCCCGCGCAGTGACTATTGCCGGGGCAGCTACTGCAAGGACAGCCGCTGTACTCGCGTGCCACGCGACGGAATCGCACCCGGGCCGTTGACCGGCGGGTGCGGCACGCTCCTGGCTTACCGCTGCACCGGTAGGTGCCGTTACTAGCGCACCGCGCAGCCCGTACCGTTGGGTCGCAACGGTACGGGCTGCCTGGCGAGCTCAGCGGTCCGCGCCCTTCCGGCCGAGCTCGTTGTCGATGAACGCCAGCAGGTCGTCCGCGCTGGCCGCCGAGATCCGGTCCGCCGCCGACTCTTCCTTCTCCGGCCCCGACCACCGGTTCAGCAGCTGGCGCAACCGCGAGGTCACCCCGGCCCTGGTGACCTCATCCGCTGACGCCGCGGTCATCGCGGCCTCCAACCGGTCCAGCTCGGTCAGGATCGTCGGCGCCCCGGCCTCCGCGCCGCCTCCGCCCAGCTGCTCCGCGAGGTGCTCGGCCAGGCGGGCGGGTGTCGCGTAGTCGAAGGCCAGCGCCGCCGGCATCCGCAAGCCGGTCAGCGCCGCCAGCCGGTTGCGGAGCTCCACCGCGGTCAGCGAGTCCAGGCCCAGGTCGGCGAACTTCTGTTCTGGCTCAATGGCAGCGGCTGACTGGTGCCCGAGGACCGACGCCAGCTCGGTGACCACCATGGTGGTGACGGTCCGGAGACGTTCCTCATCGCCCAGACCGCGCAACGTGTCGGCCAGGTTCGCGGTGCTGGTGCGGACCGCCGCGCGGCGGCGGGTGCGGACCAGGCCGCGGAGCAGATGCGGGACCTCTGCCGCGGCTGGGCCGCCGGTGGTGACGACCAGGGGGACCAAGACCGGTTCCGCGGAGCCCAGTGCCCGGTCGAACAGGGACATGCCCATTTCCGGGGTGATCCTGGTGGCGCCCAACGCCTCCGCTCGGCGGCCGCCCATGTCTTGCTCGGCGGCGGCCATGCCCAGGGTCCACGGTCCCCAGGCCAGGGACAGCGCCGGGTGGCCGTGGTGGCGGCGGTGGGCGGCGAGGGCGTCCAGGTAGGCGTTGGCGGCGGCGTAGTTCGCCTGGCCGGGCGCGCCCATGATGCCCGCTTGCGAGGAGTAGAGGACGAAGCCTGCCAGGTCCCGGCCTTCGGTGGCGCGGTGCAGGTGCCAGGCCGCGTCGGCCTTGGCCGCCAGGACGGCCGCGAGGCGTTCTGGGGTAAGGCTTTCCACTACGCCGTCGTCGAGCACACCGGCGGCGTGCACGACCGCGGTCAGGTCGGGGATGGCGTTGACCAGGGCCTGCACCGCCTCGGCGTTGGCGACGTCGCAGGCCTGGACCGAGACTTCCGCGCCGAGTCCGGTGAGTTCCGCTTGCAGGCCGGCCGCACCGGGGGCGTCCAGGCCCCGTCGACTGGTCAGGACCAGGCGGCGCTGGCCGGTGGAGGTCACCAGGTGGCGGGCCAGCAGGGCGCCCAGGCCGCCGGTGCCGCCGGTGATCAGCACCGTGCCGTCCGGGTGCCAGCCGGTGATGCGGTCCTCGGTGATCTCCTTCGGGACGGCGAGTCTGGCCACCCTTGCCACGCCGCCGCGCACCACGACCTGGGGTTCGTCAGCGAGCAGTCCGGTGGCCAGGTCGGCGGTGGAGTCGACGTCCAGCAGGGCGAAGCGGCCAGGGTGTTCGGCGCTGGCGGAGCGGGTCAGGCCCCAGACCGCCGCGCCCGCCAGGTTGGTGACGTCCTCGCCGGGGCAGGCCACCGCGCCGCTGGTGACCAGCACGAGTGTGCTGGTGGCGAAGCGGTCGTCGGCGATCCAGCGCTGCGACAGCTCCAGCGCCCACTCCGTCGCGTGGCGCACCTCCGCCGGAGCCGCCCCGGACGACGGGACGCGGACCAGCACGATCTCCGGGACCTGGCCGGTGGCCAGCTCGTCCAGGGTGTCCGCGCGGCGGGCGGTGGCCAGGTCCAGGCCGTCGCCGAGCACCGCGGCGGCCACCTGGGCGCACTCCGCCTGGGCCTTCGGCCAGTCCACCACCAGCAGTGAGCCGGAGCCGGATTCGGGCGCGGGGCGGGCGTGGGCCCGGCCCTCGACCTCGCGGTGGCGCAGCACATCCACCGACAGCACCGGGCGTCCGGCGACATCAGCGATCTGGACGGTGGTGCCGTCCTCCCCCGCCGCGGCGAACCGGACCCGGAGGGTGGCCGCGCCGCTGGCCCGCAGCGAAACGCCTTCCCAGGCAACGGGTTCACGCCAGGTCTCGCCCGACCAGCTGGTAAGGGGCAGGGCTTGGAGGGCGGCGCTGAGCAGGGCGGGGTGCAGGCCGAATGCCTCCGCGTCCGCGACCTCCTCCGGCAGGCTCACCTCGGCGAAGACCTCCTCGCCGCGCACCCAGACCGCGTCCAGGCCCTGGAAGGCCGGGCCGTAGTGGAAGCCGGAGTCGGCGAACTGCTCGTAGCAGTCCTCGACGTCCACTGGATCGGCCTGCTCCGGTGGCCACACCGCGGCGAAGTCCATCGCCGTCTCCGCGCTGTCCTCGGCCAGTTTGCCCAGCGCGTGCTGGCTCCACGAGCCGCCGGACTCCGGGCGGGAGTGCACGGTGACCCGGCGGCAGCCGCTGCTACCCGGATCGACCCGCACCTGTACCTGCACCGCCCCGTTCGCGGGCAGCACCAGTGGCGACAGCACCGCCAGCCGCTCCACCCTGGGGCAGCCGACCTCGTCACCGGCCCTCACCGCCAGCTCCAGCAGCGCCGCCGGGGGCAGCACGACGGTGTCGCCGTCGCGGTGCTCGCCCAGCCACGCGTGGTCGGCGACGGAGAACCTGCCGGTCAGCACCACCCCGCCGCCGTCGGCCAGCGGGACCGCCGCGCCGAGCAGCGGGTGCGCGGTGTCGGCAAGGCCCAGGCCGGAGGCGTCGGCGACCCTGGTGGACACGGTCGGCCAGAACCGCTGGTGCTGGAACGGATAGGTGGGCAGCGGCACGGTCCGCGGGCGCGGTCCGCCCGGGGTGGTCCACAGCGCGGTCCAGTCGATCCGGCCGCCTGCCACGTACAGCGCGCCGAGTCCGCGCAGCAGCGCCTCGTCCTCGGCCACCCCGCCGCGCAGGGCCGGGGCCGCGGTCACGCCGGTCTCCAGCGAGCTCCGCACCGCCGCGCACAGCGATCCGTCCGGTCCCAGCTCCAGGAACCGGGTGACCTTGGCCGCGGCGAGCACGGTGACCGCGTCGGCGAAGCGCACGGTGTCGCGCACCTGCGCGGCCCAGTACGCCGGGGTGCGGAGATCATCGCCCCCGGCCCGCCGACCGGTCAAAGTGGTGACCACCGGTATAACCGGTTCGGCGTAGTTCAACCGGTCGATCACCGTCTTGAACTCGGCCAGCATCGGTTCCATCAGCGGCGAGTGGAACGCGTGGCTGACCGCGAGCCGCTTGGTCTTGTGCCCCTGTCCGGCGAGCACTTCGGCCAGGGCGAGCACCGCGTCCTCGGCACCGGAGAGCACCACGCCCTCCGGTGAGTTGATCGCGGCGATCGCCACACCCTCGGTGAGCTGCGGCTCGACCTCGGCCTCGGTGGCCTGCACGGCCACCATCGCGCCACCGTTGGGCAGCGCCTGCATCAGCCGGGCCCTGGCCGTGACCAGCGCGCACGCGTCGGTCAGCGAGAGCACTCCGGCCACGTGTGCCGCGGACACCTCGCCGATGGAGTGCCCGACCAGGAAGTCCGGTCGCACGCCCCAAGACTCGACCAGCCGGAACAGCGCCACCTCCAGCGCGAACAGCGCCCGCTGGGCGTGGCCGGTCTGGTTGAGCAGCTCGGCGTCTTCGCCCCAGACCACTTCGCGCAGGTCGGGGCCGAACTCGGCGAGCACCGCGTCAAAAGCCTTCGCGAACACCGGGAACCGCTCGTACAGCTCGCGTCCCATGCCCAGTCGCTGCGAGCCCTGGCCGGAGAACACGAACGCCGTGCGGCCCTCGGTCACCCGGCCTTTGGCCAGCACCGCGCCCTCGCACAGCACGGCCCGGTGCTCGAAGGCGACCCGGGTGGTGGCCAGCGAGTGCGCCAGCTCAACTGTGATTGGCAGACCACTCAGCTGCTCGATACGCGCCTGTAGCGCGGCCTCGGACTTGCCCGAGACCACCAGCGGCAACGGCACGTCCGGCGTGACAGTGTCCACAGTGGACTCGATCGCGGGCGGCTGCTCCAGGATCACGTGCGCGTTGGTGCCGCTGATACCGAAGGAGGACACCGCGGCCCGGCGCGGCCGGTCCACCTCCGGCCAGTCCCGTTGCGCGGGCAGCAGTTCCACCGCACCCTCGGTCCAGTCCACGTGCCCGGTCGGGTGGTCCGAGTGCAGCGAGCGCGGCGCGATCCCGTTGCGCAGCGCGTAGATCATCTTGATGATGCCGGCCGCGCCCGCGGCGGCCTGGGCGTGGCCCATGTTCGACTTGATCGACCCCAGCAACAGCGGGGTGTCCCGCTCCTGCCCGTAGGTCGCGAGCAAGGCCTGCACCTCGATCGGGTCGCCCAGGCGGGTGCCGGTGCCGTGGCCCTCCACCAGGTCGACGTCCGAAGTGGACAGTCCGGCGTCGGCGAGCGCGGCGCGGATGACGCGTTGCTGGGACGGGCCGTTCGGCGCGGTCAGGCCGTTGGACGCGCCGTCGGAGTTGACCGCGGTGCCCTTGACCACGGCGAGGATCTGGTGCCCGTTGCGCCGCGCGTCGGAAAGTCGTTCCAGCACCAGCACACCGGCGCCCTCGGACCAGCCGGTGCCGTCGGCCTCCTCGGCGTAGGAGCGGCAGCGGCCGTCGTGCGCGAGGCCGCCCTGCTTGTCGAACTCGGAGAACGGCGACAGCGAGGACAGCACGGTCACGCCACCGGCCAGCGCCAGCGTGCACTCCCCCGACCGCAGCGCCCGCACCGCGAGGTGCAGTGCCACCAGCGAGGAGGAGCACGCCGTGTCGACCGTGACCGCGGGTCCTTCCAGGCCGAGCGCGTAGGACACCCGGCCGGAGATCACGCTGGACACCGCGCCGGTCATGGCGAAGCCCTCCAGGCGCGGGTCGCGGGCGGCCAGGCTGGCGTAGGCCGGGTCGGAGGAACCGAGGTAGACCCCGGTCGCGCTGCCCGCCAGGCGGTCCGCCGCGATGCCCGCGTGTTCCACCGCCTCCCACGCGGTTTCCAGCACCAGCCGTTGCTGCGGGTCCATCGCGGTGGCCTCGCGCGGCGAGATGCCGAAGAAGGCGGCGTCGAACCCGGCCACGTCCTCGATGAACCCACCGGAGGGCGGCGTCGCCCCGGCGGGCAGCCCGAGGTCGGCGGCGCGCGCGGCCGGCATGTCGGCCACCGCGTCGGTACCGTCGAGCACGAAGCGCCACAACCCTTCCGGCGAGGTGACCCCGCCGGGGTAGCGGCAACCTGCGCCGACGATCACGATCGGATCGTCGTCGGCGACCCTGGTGACCGCGGGCGCGGCGGCGACCTGTCCGGTGCCTTCCACCGCCGCCAGCAGGAAGGAGGCCACCTGCTCCGGGTTCGGGTAGTCGAAGGCCAGCGTGGCGGGCAGCCGCAGCCCGGTGGCCTCGGCGAGCCGGTTGCGCAGCTCCACCGCGGTCAGCGAGCTGAAGCCTTGCTGCCGGAAGTCCCGCCGCGTGTCCACCTCCGCCGCGGCCTCGTGTCCGAGCACCGCGGCCGCGTGCTCGCGGACCAGGTTGGCCAGGTGGTCCAGCCGCTCGTCCGCGGCCAGCCCGGCCAGTTCCTTCGCCAGCCCGGTCCCGGACCGCTGGGCACCGACGGCCCGTCGCCTGCCCTGTTTCACCAGGTCCCGCAACAGGTGTGGCACCTCGGCCCCGTCCGGTGCCGAACCGCCGCCGAGCACCAGCGGCACCACCAGCGCGCGGTCCGCGCCGAGCGCGGCGTCGAACAGCGCCATGCCCAGCTCGGCGGTGATCGCCTGCGAACCCTTTGCCGTCACGCGGCGCAGGTCCTCCGCGTCGAGCCCGGCCGCCATGCCGGACTCCCACGGCCCCCAGGCCAGCGACAACCCGGGCAGCCCTGCCTGTCGGCGGTGCTCGGCGAGGGCGTCCAGGAAGGTGTTGGCCGCGGCGTAGTTGGCCTGGCCCGGCGAACCCATGACGCCGGCTGAGGAGGAGTAGAGCACAAACCCGGCGAGCTCGCGGTCCTCGGTGGCGCGGTGCAGGTGCCAGGCCGCCTCGGCCTTGGGTGCGAGCACGGCGTTGACACGCTCGGGGGTGAGGCGATCCACGATGCCGTCGTCCAGCACACCGGCGAGGTGCACCACGGCGGTGAGGTCCGGAATCCCGGCGACCAGCTCCCGCACGGCCGCCGGATCGGTGAGATCGCAGGCCACCACGGAGATCCCAGGGCCGAGGTCGGCAAGACCGGGCGCGTCCGGACCGCGACGGCTGGCCAGCACAAGGTGGCGCTGGCCCTGGGCGGCGAGGTGCCGGGCCAGGGTCAGGCCGAGTGCGCCGGTGCCGCCAGTGAGCAGCACGGAACCGTTGCGGTCCCAGGGTTGCGGGGTGGTCGGCGGGAGCTTGTGCAGGCGCGCCACCAGCGGCACGCCGTCGCGCACGATGACCTGCGGTTCACCGGAGGCCAGCACCGGCAACGCCACGGGCACGTCCGAGGCCTCGGCGTCGAGCAGGCCGAACCGCCCGGGATGCTCGGTCTGGGCCGAGCGCACCAGGCCCCACAACGCCGACGCGGCCAGCGCGCCGCCATCGACAGCGCCCCTGGTGCGGAACACCAGGCGCGAGTCAGCGAAACGGTCCTCGGCGATCCAGTGCTGCACCAGTCCCAGCACCTGCCTGGTGAGCGCCCGAACCACGGCGGGCACCTCGCCAGCCGGCGGAGCAACGGGCACCACCACCAGGGCGGGCACCTCGCTCAGCGCGGCCAGCTCGGCGGCGTCCGCCGTGGTCAGCTCGGCCGCTACGACTTCCGCCGCCCGCACCTCCGGCGCGGCCACCCAGTCGACCCCGAGCAGCACCTGTCCGTCCACAGTAGACTTATTGGCGGTCTCGATTTCCTGGTCCCGCATCGAGGTCACCGACAGCACCGGCAGCCCGGCCCCGTCCACCGCCTCGATCGCCACCCGGTCCTCGGCCAGCTGTGTCAGCCGGACCCGCAGGGTCGAAGCGCCGAAGGCGTGCAGCGTCACGCCCTCCCACTCGGCGGGGATGCGCGGTTCCAGCGCCGCCGCGAGCAGTGCCGGGTGCAGGCCGAAGTCCGCGCCACCGGAGCGTTCCACCTCGATGTCGTTGTCCGTGGCGGTGAAGGGCGCGGGTGCGGCCGCGTCCGCGAGTTCGCCGGTGGCGTTGCGCAGCCACGGGTTGTCCTCGGTTCGGGAGTAGATGGCCAGCTCGTCGCCGGTCACCCGCACCTGGACCTGGAGGCCGCCGCGCTCGGGCACCACCAGCGGCACCTCGGTGCTCAGCCGGCGGATCTGGCCCTTGCCAACCTGGTCGGCGGCCCGGATGGCCATCTCCAGCAAAGCGATCTGGGCGGCCGCCGGGTGTTCGGCGAGCCAGGGCTGGGCGGTGCGAGACAGGCGGCCGGTCAGGGTAACGCTGGCGTCGTCAGCCATCAGCACGGCCGCGCCGAGCAACGGGTGCCCGGTCGGGGACTGGCCGAGTCCGGCCGGATCACCGGGCTGGGCGGCGGCGCTGGGCCAGTAGCGCTGGTGCTGGAACGGGTAGGTCGGCAGGTCGATCACCTTGCCACCGCCGAGGAACTCCGCCCAGCGCACGCCAACCCCGGCCACGTATGCCGCGGCCAGTCCCCTGACCAGCGCGGTCTCTTCATCCGGGGTGCCCGCGCGGAGCAGGCTCGTGCACACCGTGCCCTCAGGCAGGACCTCGGTCGCGGCAGCGGCCAGCAGCCCGTCCGGGCCAAGCTCCAGCACCGCGCTGACGTCCAGCGCGGCCAGCTCGGTCAGCGCGTCGGCGAAGAGCACGCTGCCACGAACCTGCTGGACCCAGTACTCCGCCGAGTCCAGCTCGGCCAACTTCCCGGTCAGCGTCGAGACCACCGGGATGTCCGCACTGCCAAAGGAGATCCCGTCGATGGCGGCGGCGAACTCGGCCAGCATCGGGTCCATCAACGGCGAGTGGAAGGCGTGGCTGACCGCGAGCCGCTTGGTCTTGTGTCCTTGTCCGGCAAGCACTTCGGCGACTGCGAGCACCGCGTCCTCGACGCCCGAGAGCACCACACTGGTCGGCCCGTTGACCGCGGCGATCGCCACCTCCGCGGTGAGCAGCGGCGCGACCTCCTCGGCGGTGGCGCGCACGGCCACCATCGCGCCGCCGGTGGGCAGCGCCTGCATCAGCCGGGCGCGCGCGGCGACCAGGGCGCAGGCGTCGGTCAGCGACAGCACCCCGGCCACGTGCGCCGCGGCGATCTCGCCGACGGAGTGCCCGACCAGGAAATCCGGTCGCACACCCCAGGACTCGAACAGCCGGTAGAGCGCCACCTCGATGGCGAACAGCGCGCGCTGGGCGTGACCGGTCTGGTTGAGCAGCTCGGCATCCTCGCCCCACATCACTTCACGCAGGTCCTCGCCCAGTTCGGCGAGCACCGCGTCAAAAGCCTCGGCGAACACCGGGAAGCGTTGGTACAGAACGCGTCCCATGCCCAGGCGCTGCGAACCTTGGCCGGAGAACAGGAACGCGGTCCGGCCGTCGGCGACCACGCCGCGGGCGATGGTGGCCCCGTCGAAGAGCACCGCGCGGTGTTCCAGCGCGGCCCGGGTGGTGGCCAGGGAGAAGGCGAGGTCGAGCGAGGGCTCGGCGGAGCGGATGAGCTCGATCTGGGCGTCCAGCGCGGCTTCGGACCGGGCCGCCACGAGGAGCGGCACGCGCACGTCGGCCGTGGGCGCGGAGTCCTGAGCGGTGGCGAGCGTCGCGGCCGGGGCGGTGGCGGGCGGTCCGGCCAGCTCGCCCGGCTCCTCGATGATCAGGTGCGCATTCGTCCCGCTCACCCCGAACGCGGACACCGCGGCCCGCCGCGGCCGATCCACCTCCGGCCACGCGGTCTGCTCGGTGGCCAGCTGGATTTCCCCTGCGGCCCAGTCGATGTGCGTCGACGGCGTGCTCACGTGCAGCGTGCGCGGCACCACCCCGTGCCGGATGGCCTGCACCATCTTGATGATGCTCGCCACACCGGCCGCGGCCTGGGTGTGCCCCAGGTTCGACTTGATCGACCCCAGCAGCAACGGCGTTTCCCGCTCCTGCCCATAGGTCGCCAGCAGCGCCTGCACCTCGATCGGGTCACCAAGGCGCGTGCCGGTGCCGTGCCCCTCCACCACGTCCACGTCCACAGTGGACAGACCGGCGTCGGCCAGCGCAGCCCGGATGACGCGTTGCTGCGACGGGCCGTTCGGCGCGGTCAGGCCGTTGGACGCGCCGTCGGAGTTGACCGCGGAGCCCTTGACCACCGCCAGCACCCGGTGCCCGCGCCGCTGCGCGTCGGAGAGCCGCTCCAGCACGAGCACGCCCGCGCCCTCGGCCCAGCCGGTGCCCGCGGCGTCGTCGGAGTAGGAGCGGCAGCGGCCGTCCGGGGAAAGCCCGCCCTGCTTGGCGAACTCGGCGAACGGGCCCGGTGTGGACAGGATCGCGACCCCACCGGCCAGCGCCAGCGAGCACTCCCCCGCCTGCAAGGCCCGCGCCGCCAGGTGGATCGCCACCAGCGAGGAGGAACAGGCCGTGTCCACGGTCAGCGTGGGACCTTCCAGGCCCAGCACGTAGGAGACCCGGCCGGAGAGCACGCTGGAGGTGGTGCCGGTCATGATGAACCCGGCCACCGAAGCGCCCTCGCCGGCCAGCAGGGAGACGTAGTTGGCGTCGCCCGCGCCGACGTAGACGCCGGTGGGGCTGCCGGACAGGCTGGTCGGGTCGATGCCCGCGCGTTCCAGGGCTTCCCAGGACACCTCCAGCAGCACGCGCTGCTGCGGGTCCATCGCCACGGCTTCGCGCGGGGAGATGCCGAAGAACCCGGCGTCGAAACCGGCCGCATTCCGCAGGAAACCACCGCGCAGGTCCTCGGCGCCTTCGACGTCCCAGCCGCGGTCGGGCGGGCAGCCGGTGATGGCGTCGGTGCCGTCGAGCACCAGCTGCCACAGGTCCTCCGGTGAGGCGATGCCCTCGGCGTAGCGGCAGCTCATGCCGACGATCACGATCGGGTCGTCGGGTGCCGAGGTGGTCCGGATCATCGGCGCGTCAACGGATGCCGCGGCCCCGTCCAGGCGGGTGAGCAGGAAGGCGGCGACCTGGACCGGGGTCGGGTAGTCGAAGACCAGGGTGGCGGGCAGGGGCAGGCCGGTGGCGGCGGTGAGGCGGTTGCGCAGCTCGACCGCGGACAGCGAGTCGAAGCCCTGGTCGCGGAACTCCTGGCGCGGGCCGACCAGTTTGACCGAGGGGTGGCCGAGCACCGCGGCGACCTCGGTGCGGACCAGGTCGGTGAGGAAGTCCTGGCGTTCGGCCGGGCGCAGTGCGGCCAGCCGGGAGCCGAGGTCGGTGGCCGGAGTGCCGCCACCGGTGGCGGCGGCGGTCCGGCGGGTGGTGCGGACCAGGTTGCGCAGGATGGCCGGGACCAGGGCGGGCGAGGCCGCCGCGCCGGTGCCGACCGCGGTGGCCGCGACGACTACCGGCTGCTCGGTAGCGGTGGCCGCGTCGAACATCGCGTTGCCCTGTTCGACGTCGATCAGCGCAAGCCCCTTGGCCGCCAGCCGCTTGCCGTGCTCCTCCCCCAGCCCGCTGGTCAGCCCGCCTTCCCATGGCCCCCAGGCGATAGAGGTCGCGGGCAGGCCCAGCTCGCGCCGGTGCGCGGCCAGCGCGTCCAGGAAGCCGTTGGCGGCGGCGTAGCTGCCCTGGCCTGGGCTGCCGAGCACCCCGGCGGCCGAGGAGTACAGCACAAACGCGGCCAGGTCCTGACCGAGGGTGGCCTCGTGCAGGTGCCAGGCGGCGGTGGCCTTCGGGCCGAGGACGGTCGCGATCCGTTGCGCGGTAAGGGATTCCACCACACCGTCGTCGATGACCGCGGCGGTGTGCACCACGGCGGTCAGCGGGCGGTCGGTCAGCGCGCGCACCGCGGCCGGGTCGGTGACGTCGCAGGCGACGAACTCGGCCTCCGCGCCCAGCTCGGCCAGCGACTCGCGCAGCACGTCCACACCGGGCGCGTCCGGGCCGCGGCGGCTGGCCAGCACCAGCTTCCGCTGGCCGCGGGCGGCCAGGTGGCGGGCCAGCACGCCGGCGAGCTCCCCGCTGCCGCCGGTGATCAGGACCGCCTTGTCCGGGTCCCACGCGGGGGCCTCGGTCTGGGTGGCGGGCAGGCGGGTGAGGCGGGCGGCGCGCAGCACGCCGTCGCGGACCCGCAGTTGCGGCTCGTCGGCGGGCACGCTGACCGGGAGGTCGGCCAGGGACTCCACGTCGAGCAGGGCGAAGCGGCCGGGGTGTTCGGTGGCGGCGGAGCGGAGCAGGCCCTGCACCGCGGCGGCGGCCAGGTCGCCCGCCTCGGTGACCACGACCAGGCGGGAGGCGGCGAAGCGCTCCTCGCTCAGCCAGCGCTGCACCAGTGCCAGGGCCTGGCCGGTCAGGTCGGCGAGCGCGGCCGGGTCGGTGCCGCGCAGTGGCGCGTAGACCACCTCCGGCACCTGGCTGTCACCGAGGTCGTCGAGCATCGCCCAGGACGCGGGCGCGGTGGTCTGCACCGGCAAGGCGGGCCAGTCGATGGCGAACAGCGAGTCGGTCACGCCGGGCCGGGCGACCTGCCCGGCGACGCGGGTGCGCACGGCGTCCACGGTGCACACCGGTCCACCGGCGGGGTCGACGGCGGACAGGGTGAGTCCGTCCGGTCCTTCACTCCAGCGGACCCGCAGCACGGCGGCACCGGCGGCGTGCAGGGTGACGCCCCGCCACTCGGCGAGCATGCCGGGGGCGAGCTCCGAGCGGCCGGGCAGGTAGGCACTGGCCTGCAGCGCGGCGTCCAGCAGCGCCGGGTGCAGCGCGAACGCGGCCGCTTCCTGGCTGCGGCTGTCCAGGCTCTCCGGCAGCGCGACCTCGGCGTACACCTCTTCGCCGAGCCGCCAGACCTCGCGCAGGCCACGGAAAATCGGCCCTCTGTCCACAGTGGACTCGTTCAGTGGCACCGGTTCCGCGCCGGGCGGCGGCCAGGGCGCTGGGTCCTCGATCGGTCGGTGGTCGGCCGGGGTGAGCGTGCCGCTGCCGTGTTCGACCCACTCCACGTCGGAACGCGCCGGGCGGGAGTGCACGCTAACCGCGCGGCGGCCCAGGTTGTCGGCCGGGCCGACCCGCACCTGCACCGCGAGCTGGTCGTAGTCGTTGAGCAGCAGGGGCTCGCCGACCCGCAGTTCGCCGATCCGATCGCAGCCGACCTGGTCCGCGGCGGTGAGCACCAGCTCCAGCAGGCCGGAGTCGGGGAACCAGACCCGGCCGTCCACCACGTGGTCGGTCAGCCAGGGCTGGTCGCCGGTGGAAAGGCGGCCGCTGACCAGCAGGCTGCCGTCGGCGGCGGAGGTGGTGACCGCGCCGAGCATGGGGTGGAAGACCGGGATCAGGCCGAGTCCGGCGGCGGAGTTGGTGGAACGCTGCTCGCCGACCGGCCAGTAGCGCTCGCGCTGGAAGGCGTAGGTGGGCAGGTCGATCACGGAGGCGCCGGCGTCGCGGAAGAACTCCGCCCAGCCCACCGGAACACCCGCGACGTGCAGCCGCGCCAGGGAGCGGAGGACGGTGGTCTCCTCGGTGCTGTCCTGCTCGTCCTTGTCCGGGCGCAGCACCGCGACCACCGCGCGCTCGCCCTCGGTCAGGGTCTCGTGCACCATCGAGGACAGCGCCCCGCCGGGCCCGACCTCCACGAACCGGGCGACCCCCGCCGCGGCCAGCGTGCGCACCCCGTCGGCGAACCGCACCGCGCGGTGCACCTGCTCGACCCAGTAGTCGGCGTCCAACTCCGTGACCGGCGCGCCGGTCACGGTGGACACCACCGGAATCCGGGCCCGTTGCGGAGTCAGCCCCGCCGCCACCGCCCGGAACTCCGCCAGCATCGGGGCCATCAGCGGCGAGTGGAACGCGTGGCTCACCTTGAGCGCCTTGGTGCGGTGCCCGCGCGCGGCCAGCGTCCCGGCCAGCGCCGCGACCGCCTCCGCCGCCCCGGACAGCACCACTGAGCGCGGTCCGTTCACCGCCGCGATCGAGACCTCGGCGTGCCCGGCGAGCAGCGGCGCGACCTCGTCTTCGGGTGCGTCCACCGAAACCATGGCCCCACCGGCGGGCAGCGCGCTCATCAGCCGGGCGCGGGCGGCCACCAGCGCGCAGGCGTCGGCGACCGGGTACACCCCGGCCGCGTGCGCGGCCGCGATCTCGCCAACCGAGTGCCCCATCAGGAAGTCCGGCCGGACCCCCCAGGACTCCAGCAGCCGGAACAGCGCGACCTCGACCGCGAACAGCGCGGGCTGCGCCCAGCCGGTGTCCTGCAACAGGTCTTCGTCGGTCCCCCAGACCACCGCGCGCAGGGAGCCGCCGAGGTGGCCGTCAAAGGCGTCGGCGATCTCGTCGAAGGCCCGCGCGAAGGCCGGAAACCGTTGGTACAGCTCGCGTCCCATGCCCAGGCGCTGGGCGCCTTGGCCGGGGAAGAGGAAGGCGGTCTTGCCTGCGACCGGGGCGCCTTCGACCAGGGCGGGGTGGCGGTCGCCGTCGGCGAGGGCGGTGAGGGCTTCGGGGGTGAGGGCGACGGCCCGGGTGGTGAACAGGGATCGGGTGGTGGCCAGGGAGAGGCCGAGGTCGAGCGGGTGGTGACTGTCTACTGTGGAGCGTAGGGCGGTGGCTTGGGCGCGGAGGGCGGCTTCGGTGCGGCCGGAGAGGATCCAGGGCACGAGCGCGGGGGTGGCGGCAGCGCCGTCGGCGGGCACGGAGGCTGCGGGCGCGGCCGCGCTGACAGTCACGGCGGCGGGCGTGGCGGCGCTGGGCGTCGCGGTCTCGGGCGGCGTGGGTTCCGGGGCTTGCTCCACGATCACGTGCGTGTTCGTCCCGCTCGCCCCGAAGGAGGAAACCCCCGCCCGGCGCGGCCGATCCACCTCCGGCCACGGCGTGTGCTCCGTGACCAGCTCGATCGCCCCCGCGCTCCAGTCCACGTGCGAGCTGGGCCGGTCCACGTGCAGCGTCCTGGGCACCGCCGAGTGCCGGATCGCCTGCACCACCTTGATGATCCCGGCCACACCCGCCGCGGCCTGGGTGTGCCCGATGTTCGACTTCACCGAGCCGAGCAGCAGCGGGGCTTCCCGGTCCTTGCCGTAGGTGGCCAGAAGTGCTTGCGCCTCAATGGGATCGCCGAGTTTGGTGCCGGTGCCGTGCGCCTCGACCACGTCGACCTCGGCCGGGGTCAGGCGGGCGTTGCGCAGGGCCGCCCGGATGACGCGGCGCTGGGCTGGGCCGCTGGGAGCGGTCATGCCGTTGGAGGCGCCGTCGGAGTTCATCGCGGTGCCGCGAATCACCGCGAGGATGCGCCGGTTCTGCGCCTGCGCCTCGGAAAGGCGTTGCAGCACCAGGACTCCGGCGCCCTCGGCCCAGCCGGTGCCGTCGGCGGCGTCGGCGAAGGCCTTGCAGCGGCCGTCCGCGGACAGCGCGCCCTGGGCGGCGAACTCGACGAAGCCCGCGGTGCTGGAGAGCACGCTGACGCCGCCGACCACGGCCAGTGAGCATTCGCCCGCGCGCAACGCCTTCGCGGCCAGGTGCAGGGCCACCAGCGAAGAAGAACAGCCGGTGTCGACGGTCAGGGTGGGGCCGCGGAAGCCGAAGATGTAGGAGACCCGGCCGGACAACAGGCTGCTGGACTGGGCGGTCTGCCATTCGATCGCGCCCATCGGCACCCGGTAGTCACCGGTGCCGCCGCCGACGAACACACCCGTGTCGCCGCCGCGCAGCTCGGCCGGGTCGATGCCCGCTCGTTCCAGGCCCTCCCAGGTGACCTCCAGCAGCAGCCGCTGCTGCGGGTCCAGGATCAGGGCTTCGCGTGGGGAGATGCGGAAGAAGCCGGGGTCGAAGCCCGCCACGTCCTCGACGAAACCGCCGTAGCGCGGGACCTCGGGGCCGCCTTGGCCGGGCAGGGCGTCCAGGGCGGCGAAGTCCCAGCCGCGGTCGGTCGGCATATCGCCGATGGCGTCCACGCCCTCGCTGGTCAGCCGCCACAGGTCCTCCGGCGAGGCCACGCCGCCGGGGTAGCGGCAGGCCATGCCGAGGATGGCGATCGGCTCGTTCGCGGCCGACTCCAGCTTCGCGTTCTGCTGGCGCAGCACCTCGGTCTGCTTCAGCGCCGCCCGCAGCGCCTCAACTACCTTGTCGTTCACGCCCTCGGCCCCTCTTCCTCCGTGCCGGCGCCCAGCGCCAGCCGCACCAGGTCGTCGACGTCAAGTGCGTCGATCTCGCCGGTCTCGTGGTGTTCGCCCGCGTTGGCTGGCGAGTAGTCCTCGTCGGGTTCGGCATCCGGATCGCCGAGCAGTTCGACCAGCAGGTGCTCGGCCAGCTCCACCGGGGTGGGGTGGTCGAAGGCCAGCGTCACCGGCAGGTCCAGCCCAGTCGCCGCGCCCAGCTGGTTGCGCAGGTCCACCGCGGTGAGCGACTCGAAGCCGAGCTCGCGGAAGGCCCGGTCGGCCTCCACCAGGTGCGCGCCGGGCAGGCCCAGCACATCGGCGGCCCGTTCCCGGACCAGTTCGACCAGCACCGGCAGCCGCTCCTCGCTCGGCAGCTCGGCGAGGCGGGTGCGCAGTTCGGCCGCGGCGGTGGCGCTGTTGCGGCTTTCCCGCTGTGCCTCGGCCAGTGCGGCGCGCACCTCGGGCACCCCGGTGAGCAGCCTGCTCTGGCGCTTGGCGGTGAAGGCCGGGGCGAACTTGGTCCAGTCCACCTCGGCCACCACCACCGAGCTCGCGCCGGCGGCGACCAGGCCGCGCAGGGCCGAGACCGCGGCGAGCGGGTCGACCGCGAGCAGGCCGTTGACCTCCAGGTGCCGCACCAGGTCGGAGTCCTGGCCGCGCCAGGCGCCCCAGGCGGCGGTGGTGGCGGCCAGGCCCCGGCGGCGACGGCGTTCGGCCAGCGCCTCCAGGTGCGCGCCCGCCGCCGCTTCCACCGAGCGTCCGGCCGCGCCCCAGGTGGCCGAGATCGGCGCGCAGTAGACGAAGGCGCCCAGTTCCCGATCATGGAGAAGTTCATCCAGCCGGGTGGCCGGCGCGATCGCGTCGGTAACGCTGTCCGCGGCGGCCACCGAGACCACGGCCGCGGTGAGCGGCTGGTCCTCGGGCACCGACTCCAGCGCGACCTCCAGGGTGTCCCGGTTGGCCGGATCGCCCGCGAGCTGGGTCAGGCCGACCCCGCGTGCGTCCAGCTCGGCGGCCAGCGCCGAGTCGATCTCCGGGCCGACCAGCAGCACGTGCCCGGCGCCTGCCGCGGCCAGCTGCCTGGCCAGTTCGACGCCGTGCGCGTCAACCACCAGCACCGTGCCGCTGGGTGTCCACTGCTGCTCGCCGAGCTGGGCGCGGACCAGTCGCCGGGCGTGCGAACCGTTGGCGCGCACCGCGACCTGGTCCTCCTCGCCGGTCAGCGCGGCCAGCAGCGCCGGGGCCAGGTCCGGTTCGAACCGCGCGGGCAGGTCGACCAGGCCGCCCCAGCCCCGCGGGTTCTCCAGCGCGGCCACCCGGCCCGCACCCCAGCGAGCCGCTTGGGCCGCAACGGGTTCGGCGTCCTGCTCGTCCACGCTGACCGCCTGCCGGGTGATCCACCACAGCGGGGCCGGCGCGTCCGGGCAGTCCTGGCCGAGCAGGGACACCACGCCGGTGAGGCCCTCGGGCAGGCTGTCCGGCCCGGTGTACTCCACCGGCGTCACCGCCTCGCCCAGGGCCGCCACCACCGCGGCACACCACTCGTCACTGGCCCAGTCCGCGGGCACCAGGGCCGCCCACCGGCCAGTCAGCGCGGCCTCGGCGACCGGGGCCAGCGGGGTCCAAGCGACCTGGTAGCACCAGGATCGGGAAGCCAGCTGGTCGCGCCGCTTGCGCCGCCAGGCGGTGAGCGCGGGCAGCACCGCGGCCAGCGCCTGCTCGTCCAGGTCCAGCGTTCCGGCCAGTCCGGCCAGGTCGCCTTCGTCCACCGCGGACCAGAACTCGCCGTCGGCCGGAGCGCTTGCCGCAGGCTCGGGTGCGAGGATCTCGGGCCAGTAGCGCTCGTGCTGGAAGGCGTAGGTGGGCAGCTCCAGCACGGCCGAGCGCGGACCGCCGAAGTACGCGGCCCAGTCCACTGTGGACCCATGCGCGTGCACCCGGCCGAGCGCGGTGAGCAGCGTGCGCTCCTCGTCCCGGTCGCCGCGCAGGACCGGGGTGACGATCGCGGACCGCTCGCGCAGGGTCTGCTCGGCCATCGGCGTGAGCACTCCGTGCGGGCCGACCTCGACGAAGGTGCGCGCGCCCAGGTCGTGCAGGGTGCGCACGGCGTCGGCGAAGCGCACCGCCTCCCGCGCCTGCCGGACCCAGTACTCCGGCGAGCACAGCTCCTCGGCGGTGGCGACCTGCCCGGTCAGCCCGGACACCACCGGGATGCGCGGCCGCTGGTAGTCCAGCTTCGCCGCCACGGCCCGGAGCTCGTCCAGGATCGGGTCCATCAGCGCGGAGTGGAAGGCGTGGCTGACCTGCATGGTCGTGGTGCGGCGGCCCATCCCGGCGAGCTTGCCCGCCACGTTGTGCACCGCGTCGGCCTCGCCGGAGAGCACCACCGAGCCGGGGCTGTTCACCGCGGCCACCGAGACCCGCCCGTTGACCAGGTCGGCGACCTCGTCCTCGGCGGCCTCCACCGCGACCATCGCCCCACCGGCAGGCAGGGCGGCCATCAGGCGGCCGCGGGCCGAGGCCAGCGCGCAGGCGTCGGCCAGGGAGAACACCCCGGCCACGTGCGCGGCGGCCAGCTCGCCGATGGAGTGCCCGGTGACGAAGGCCGGGGCCACGCCCCAGGACTCCAGCAGCCGGAACAGCGCCACCTCGATCGCGAACAGTGCCCGCTGAGCGTTGTCGGTGCTGGTCAGGGCCTCGGCATCGGTGCCCCAGAGGATGTCGCGCAGGTCCTCGCCGAACTCGGCGACCACCGCGTCGAAGGCCTCGGCGAAGACCGGGAACCGCTGGTGCAGCATACGGCCCATGCCCAGGCGCTGGGAACCCTGGCCGGTGAACAGGAACGCGACCTCACCGGGTGCGGCGGCGGTGTCCCTGGCGACCTCGGTGAGGCCGTCGGGGGTGCTGAGCAGCACGGCGCGGTGACGCAGCGCGGCCCGGCGGGTGGCCAGCGCGTGGCCGATCTCAGTGCGGGAGAGGCCGGGGTTTTCCTTGGTGTAGGCGGAAATGCGCTCGATCTGGGCGGGCAGCGCGGCGGCGGTCGCGGCGGAGACCAGCCACGGCACGACGTCCCGGTCCTCGATCCCGTCGACCGGCTCCGCGGCCGGCGCCTCCTCGATGATCACGTGCGCGTTGGTGCCGCTGATGCCGAAGGCCGACACCGCGGCCCGGCGCGGCCGATCCGTCACCGGCCACTCGGTGTTCTCGGTGTTCAGCGCCAGCGAACCGGCCGACCAGTCGATGTGCGGCGAGGGCTCCTCCGCGCCCAAGGTCCTGGGCAGCAGGCCGTTGCGCAGCGCCAGCACCATCTTGATCACCCCGGCGACTCCCGCCGCGCCCTGGGTGTGCCCCAGGTTCGACTTGACCGAGCCCAGCAGCAGCGGGTTGTCCCGGCCTTGGCCGTAGGTGGCCAGAAGTGCTTGCCCCTCAATGGGATCGCCCAGAGTGGTGCCGGTGCCGTGCGCCTCCACCGCGTCAACGTCCGAAGTGGACAGTCCGGCGTCGGCCAGCGCGGCGCGGATGACGCGTTGCTGGGCCGGGCCGTTGGGCGCGGTGAGGCCGTTGGAAGCGCCGTCGGAGTTGATCGCCGAACCGCTGACCACCGCGAGCACCTCGTGCCCGTTGCGCCGAGCGTCGGAAAGCCGTTCCAGCACCAGGATTCCGGCACCCTCGGCCCAGCTGGTGCCGTCGGCAGCCGCGCCGAAGGGCTTGCAGCGCCCGTCCGCGGCCAGGCCACCGGCCCGGCTGAACTCGATGAACGAACCCGGCGTGGACATCACTGACACGCCGCCGACCAGTGCAAGCGAGCACTCGCCGTCGCGCAGTGCGCGCCCGGCCCAGTGCAGCGCGACCAGCGAGGCCGAGCAGGCGGTGTCGACGGTGATCGCCGGGCCCTCCAGGCCGAAGGTGTAGGCCAGGCGGCCGGACATCACGCTGGCGGTGTTGCCGGTGGCCACGTGCCCGCCGAGGCGTTCCAGGTCGGAGTGCCGCAGCAGGTCCAGGTAGTCCTGGCCGTTGGTGCCGACGAAGACCCCGGCGTCGGTGCCGCGCAAGGAGTTCGGGTCGATCCCGGCCCGCTCCAGCGCCTCCCACGCGGTCTCCAGCAGCAGCCGCTGCTGCGGGTCCATGGCCAGCGCCTCGCGCGGGGAGATGCCGAAGAACGGGGCGTCGAAGTCGCCCACCCCGGCCAGGAAGCCGCCGCGGGTGGTGGCGGTGCCTGCCTCGGCGAGCTGCCCGAGGTCCCAGCCGCGGTCGGCCGGGAACTCCACGATGCCGTCCCGGCCCTGCACCAGCAGCTCCCACAGCTGTTCCGGCGAGCGGACGCCACCGGGCAGGCGGCAGCCGATGCCGATCACCGCGATCGGCTCGTCGGTCCTGGCCGCGGCCAGCACGGGCGCGGTGGTGGGGCTGTCGCCGAAGAGCTCGCCGAGCAGGAAGGCGGCCAGCTCGCGCGGGGTCGGGTGGTCGTAGACCAGGGAGGCGGCCAGTTTCAGGCCGGTGGCCGCGGCCAGGCCGTTGCGCAGCTCCAGGGTGGTCAGCGAGTCGAACCCGAGGTCGCGGAAGGGAAGTTCCACGTCCACGGTGTCGATCCCGGTGTGCCCCAGCACCATCGCGACCTGGGTGCGGACCAGTTCGGCCATCCGCCGCTGCCGGGCGGGGCCGGACACCTCGGCCAGTTCCTCCCGCAGCGTGGCCACCGGTTCCGCCTCGACCGGCGCGGTGGTCCCGTGCAGGTCGGCGAACAGCGGCATCGGCCGGGCCGCGGCCAGTGCGGGGGCGAACCGCGACCAGTCCACATCCGCCACGGTCAGCACGGCTTCCGCCCCGCCGATCGCACCGGCCAGCGCCTCGACCGCCCGGGACGGCGGCAGCGGGAACAGGCCCGCGCGCCGCATCCGCTCGGTGGCCGCACCGGCCTCGGCCGCCATGCCCGCACCGGCCCACGGACCCCAGGCCACCGCGGTGGCGGGCAGTCCGTTGGCGCGGCGGGACCGGGCCAGGGCGTTCAGGTAGGCGTTGGCGGCGGCGTAGTTGGCCTGACCGGCCGCGCCGATCACCCCCGCGGTGGAGGTGAACAGCACAAACGCGTCCAGGTCCGCGGTGAGCTCGTGCAGGTGTTGTGCGGCAGCGCATTTCACGGCCAGCACCCTGGCGAAGGAGTCCGAGGTGAGGCTGTCGATCACGCCGTCGTCGAGCACCCCCGCGGCGTGGAAGACCGCGTTGGGCGGGTGTGCCTCGAGGAGTTCGGCGATCGCGGCGCGGTCGGCGACGTCGCAGGCCAGCACGGTGACCTGCGCGCCGAGTTCGGTGAGCTCGGTGGTGAGTTCGGCGGCGCCGGGGGCGTCGGGGCCACGGCGGCTGGCGAGCACGAGGTGGCTCGCGCCTTCGCGGGCCAGCCAGCGGGCCACGTGCGCGCCGATCCCGCCCGTGCCACCGGTGACGAGCACGGTTCCAGCGGGCTGGTACCGGGCCGTCGCACCGGCGCTGGGGGCGTTGCCAGCTCCCGGGGCGCGGACCAGTCTGCGAGCCGCCGCCCCCTCCCGGCGAACCAGGAGCTGGTCCTCGTCCCCGTATCCGCCGGTGACCACGGCCGCCAGCTGGGTGAGAACCGCCGAGTCCACCTCGTCCGGCAGGTCGGCCAAACCGCCCCAGCTGTCCGGGTACTCCAGTGCCGCGACCCGGCCGAAGCCCCACATCGCGGCCTGCTCCGGATCAACGTCCGCGCCCTGGGTCAGGCACCACACCAGCGCGGTCACACCCGCGTCCGCCAGTGCCTGCAAGGTGGTCGCGGTCAGCGGAAGCGACGGCGCGGTCAGGCAGAGCACTCCGCGAACCGGGGATTCCAGTGTCCGCAAGCGTTCCGCGAGAGCAGCGCGGTCCGGTGTCGCGGTGACCAGCTCGGCCTCGGTGGCGACGAGGCCGAGCAGGCCCGGCAACCACTCCGGTTCGGCCCCAGCCGCCAGCACCAGCCAGCGACCGTCCGGCGCCGGAGCAGGCGCTTCGGTGAGCGGACGCCAGTCCACCCGGTAACGCAGATCGTCCACAGTGGACATCCGTACCGAAGTCGCCGGACCAGGCCAGAAACGCTCGCGCTGGAAGGCGTAGGTGGGCAGTTCGACCCGCTCCGCGCCGGTACCGGCGAAGAACGCGGCCCAGTCCAGTTCGACTCCGCGCACGTGCAGCGCCGAGATCGCGCCGAGCGTGCTGGCGACCTCGGGACGGTCCTTGCGCAGCAACGGGATTCGCAGCGCGTCCGCATCCTCGGGCAGGCAGCCCTGGACCAGGCCGGAGAGCACGCCGTCCGGGCCCAGTTCGACGAAGTTGGCCACGCCCTGCGCGGCGAGCCAGGTGATGCCCTCGGCGAACCGGACGGCCTGCCGGGCCTGGTCGACCCAGTACTCCGGCGAGCACAGCTGTTCGGTACTGGCGAGCGTGCCGGTCACGTTGGAGACGACCGCGACAGTCGGGGCGCGGTAGGTCAGGGTCCGGGCGACCGCGGCGAACTCGGCCAGCATCGGGTCCAGGTGCGCGGAGTGGAAGGCGTGGCTGACGTTGAGCCGCGAGGTCCGGCGGCCGGCTGCCTTGAAGTGGGCGGCGACCTCCGCCACCGCGTCGGCGTCGCCGGAGACCACCAGCGAGCGCGGGCCGTTGACCGAGGCCAGAGAGACCCGATCCGCCGCCAGTTCCAGGAACTCCGCTTCGGTGGCCTCGATCGCGGCCATCGCGCCGCCGTCGGGCAGCGCGTCCATCAACCTGGCCCTCGCCGCCACCAGCGCGCAGGCGTCGGAGAGCGAGAACACCCCGGCCACGTGCGCGGCGGACAGCTCGCCGATCGAGTGCCCGGCGACGTAGTCCGGTGTGACGCCCCAGGATTCGAGCAGCCGGTACAGCGCCACCTCGACCGCGAACAGCGCGGGCTGGGCGTAGCCGGTCCGGTTGAGCAGCTCGGCTTCCGGGGTGCCGGGCTCGGCGAAGAGGATCTCGCGCAGCGGGCGGTCCAGCTCGGTGTCCAGGTGCGCGATCACCTCGTCCAGGGCCTCGGCGAAGACCGTAAAGCGCTGGGCCAGTTCGGCTCCCATGCCGATTCGCTGGCTGCCCTGGCCGGTGAACAGGAAGGCGGTCCGGTCGCCCCGGGTGCGGCCGGTGACCAGCCCGGGCGCGGGCCGACCCGCGCTCAGCTCGCGCAGGGCGTGCCGCAGTTCGTCGCGGTCGGCGGCGATCAGGGCGGCGCGGTGCTCGAAGGACGCCCGGTGCACGGCCAGGGTGGCCGCGAGGTCGACCAGCTCCACACTGTCCATAGTGGACGTGAGACGGTCCGCCTGCGCCCGCAGCGCCTGCGGGGTGCGGCCGGAGACCAGCACCGGCATCGGACCGTCGATCTTGGGGACCGGTTGAGCCGCAACGGCTTCCGGTGCCTGTTCCAGCACCACGTGCACGTTGGTGCCGCTGAGTCCGAAGGAGGACACCCCGGCCCGGCGCGGCCGGTTCACCTCGGGCCACGGGGTCTGCTCGTGCAGCAGGTTGATCGTGCCGGAGGACCAGTCGATGTGGGTGGACGGGGTGTCCGCGTGCAAGGTGCGCGGCAGCACGCCGTGGCCGAGGGCCTGCACCATCTTGATCACGCTGGCCACGCCGGAGGCCATCTGGGTGTGCCCGATGTTGGACTTCACCGAACCGAGCAGCAGCGGTCGCTGCCGGTCCCTGCCGTAGGTGGCCAGCAGCGCCTGCGCCTCGATCGGGTCGCCGAGCGCGGTGCCGGTGCCGTGGCCCTCCACCGCGTCCACCTCGTCCGGGCGGACCCGGGCGGCGGCCAGCGCGTCCAGGATCACCTGCTGCTGGGCCGGTCCGCTGGGCGCGGTGAGGCCGTTGGAGGCGCCGTCGGAGTTGGCCGCGGAGCCGCGCAGCACGGCGAGCACCCGGTGCCCGTTGCGCTGGGCGTCGGAGAGCCGTTCCAGCAGCACCAGGCCGACGCCCTCGGCCAGGGTCATGCCGTCGGCCTCGTCGGAGTAGGCCTTGCAGCGGCCGTCCTTGGCCAGCACCCGCTGGCGGCTGAACCCGATGAAGGCGTTGGGCGTGGACATGATCGCCACGCCGCCGGCCAGGGCCAGGCTGCTCTCCCCGGTCTTGAGCGAGCGGGCGGCCAGGTGGATGGCCATCAGTGAGGAGGAGCAGGCGGTGTCCAGGGTCAGCGAGGGGCCCTCGAAGCCGAACAGGTAGTTGATCCGGCCGGAGATGATGCTGGGCAGCGCCCCGGTGACCAGGTGCCCGGTGACGTCCGCGCCACCGGTGTCGGCCGCGGCGGCCGCGGCGGCGTTGTAGTCGGTGTAGCTGGCGCCGACGAAGGTGCCGGTCTTGCTGCCGCGCAGGGTGTGCGGGTCCAGCCCGGCGCGCTCGAAGGCCTCCCAGGCGGTTTCCAGCAGCAGGCGCTGCTGCGGGTCCATGGCCAGGGCCTCGCGCGGGGAGACGCCGAAGAAGCCGGGGTCGAACTCGGCTGCCTCGTGCAGGAAACCGCCCTTGACCGAGTAGCTGCGGCCGTACTCGGTCGGGTCGGCGGCGTAGAGCCCGTCGATGTTCCAGCCGCGGTCGGCGGGCAGGCCGGTGATCGCGTCCACCCCGTCCACCGCGAGCTGCCAGAGCGCCTCCGGGGTGTTCGCGCCGCCGGGGTAGCGGCAGGCCATGCCCACGATCGCGATCGGGTCCTCGTCGAGCGCACCGGTATTACTGGTGGCCACCGGTACAAGTGGTGCGGCACCGGTCAACTCGGCGACCAGGTGTTTGGCCAGTGCGCTCGGGTTCGCGTGGTCGAAGACCAGGGTGGCGGGCAGGGTCAGGCCGGTGGCCCGGCCGAGGCGGTTGCGCAGGTCCACCGCCATCACCGAGTCGAACCCGGCCTCGCGGAAGGCGCGGTGGTCGGGCAGCGCGTCGGCAGTGCTGTGGCCCAGCACGGTGGCCGCCTCGGCCCGCACCAGCTCCAGGACCTTCTGCTCCCGCTGCACCGGCGGCAGCGCGGCCAGGGTGGCCGCGAGCTCGCCGGTGGCCGCGACCGTGCTGCTCGCGGGCTCGGCCACGGGCTGGCGGATCGCCGGGATCTCCTCGAACAGCGTGGTGGCGCGGGCCGCGGTGTAGACGGGGTAGTAGCTGGCCCAGTCCACGTCGGCCACCGCGATGGCGGTCTCGTCGGCGTCCAGGGCCGCGCGCAGCCCGGTGAGCGCCAGCTCGGGTTCCATGAAGGTCAGGCCGCTGCGCACGATCTGGCTGGGGTCGACCCGGCCGAGCTCCTTGTCATCGGCCCAGATGCCCCAGAACACCGCGGTGGCGGGCAGTCTGGCGGCCCGGCGGCGTTCGGCCAGGGCGTGCAGGTAGGCGTTGCCCGCGACGTAGGCGGCGTGCCTGCCGGTGCCCCACAGTCCGGCGACCGAGGAGAACAGCACGAACCGGTCCAGCTCGACCTCGGCGAAGACCTCGTCCAGGTTGGCCGCACCGGCGACCTTGGCCGCCAGCACCCGGTCGAGTCCGGCCGGGTCGGTCTCGGCGATCGAGGCCAGTTCGATGGTGGCCGCGGCGTGCAGCACGGTGCGCACCGGACGGCCCTGTCCGGCGAGCCGGTCGCGCAGCGCGGCCAGCGCCGCCTTGTCGGTGACGTCGCAGGCCACCGCCTCGGCTCGGTCGCCCAGCTCGGCGAGCAGCGCGACCGAGCGCGGGTGCTCCGGGCCGCCGCGGCTGAGCAGCACCAGGTGCTCGACGCCCTGGGCGAGCGCCCAGCGGGCCACGTGCGGGGCCAGCGTGCCCGAGCCGCCGGTGATC
The DNA here is from genome assembly GCF_053591555.1 of Crossiella sp. NPDC003009. Taxonomy (NCBI): domain Bacteria; kingdom Bacillati; phylum Actinomycetota; class Actinomycetes; order Pseudonocardiales; family Pseudonocardiaceae; genus Crossiella; species Crossiella sp. NPDC003009. The sequence goes on from NZ_JBSFUA010000006.1 coordinate 133,677, forward strand.
AGCGCGGTGCCACCGGGCTGCCAGCGCCGCTGGTTGCCCGAGGGGGTCGCCGGGACCACGCGGCGGGCGTAGAGGCCGCCGGAGCGCACGGCCAGCTGGTCCTCGCCGGTGCCACCGGTGAGGGCGAACACCAGTGCGTTGCCGGTGGCGGCGTCGAGCTCGGCAGGCAGGTCGAGCACGCCGCCGAAGCGGTCCGGGTGTTCCAGGGCCGCGGTCCAGCCGAAGCCGCTGACCATGGCCTGCACCGGGTTGGTCACCTGGTCGGAGCCGCCGATCGCGGCCGCGCCGCGGGTGAGCAGCCAGAGCGGGGCGTCGATGTTGACGAGGGCCTGGGTGAGGGCGAGGGTGGCGGCCAGGCCGCGGGGCAGGAAGGTGTGCCCGGGGAGCAGGTCCTCGTCGAAGGCGAGGGTGGACAGGACACCGGCCGGCGGGGTGTCCATCTCGGCCAGGCGCTCGGCGAACCCGTCACTCGCCTCGAGCTGGTGCACCTCCGCGCCGTGTGCGGTGAGCAGGTCGGCCAGCTCCGGTTCCGGGCTGCTGGTCACCAGCAGCCAGGTGCCGCTGAGGGTGGCCTGACGGCGGACCTTCGTCGGCACCCAGCGGGTCCGGTAGCGCCAGGAGTCCACCGTGGCGGCTTGGTTCCGCTTGCGCCGCCAGTCCGAGAGCGCGGGCAGCACGGTGGCGAGTGAGTCCGCGTCCACGCCGACGTCCGCGGCCAGCTGTGCCGGATCGGCCGCCTCCAGCTCAGCCCAGGACGCGTCCACCCCGGACTCGGGAGCTTCGGGGAACTTGGGCGCGAGCCAGAAGCTCTGGTGCTGGAAGGCGTAGGTGGGCAGGTCGACCCGGTTGGCCCCGGTCCCGGCGTACACCGAGGTCCAGTCCACCTCGACGCCGCGCACGAAGGCCTCGGCCAGTGAGGTGAACACGCGGTCCAGGCCGCCGTCCTCGCGGCGCAGGGTGCCGGTGATGGCGATCGGTTTGCCCAGCTCGTCCGCGGTCTCCTGGACCGCGAAGGTGAGCACGGGGTGGCTGCTGGACTCGATCACCCTGCGGTAGCCCGCCTCGATCAGCGTGCGCACCGCGGGCGCGAAGCCGACCTGCTCGCGCAGGTTGGTGTACCAGTACTCGGCGTTGAGCGCGGTGGTGTCCAGCCAGTCGCCGGTGACCGTGGAGAAGAACGGGATCTCGGCCGGGCGGGGCTGGATCGGGGCCAGCTCGGTGAGCAGGTCCTCGCGCAGCTGGGTGACCGCCGGGGTGTGCGAGGCGTAGTCCACCGCGACCCGGCGGAACCGGATCTCCTCCGCACCCAGCTCCGCGCCCAGCTCGTCCAGGGCCTCGGCCACACCAGCGACCACCACCGAACGCGGGCTGTTCAGCGCGGCGACACTGATCCGCTCGCCAAAACGCGCCAGCCGGGGCGCGATCTCCTCGGCGGACAGGGCCACCGACATCATGCCACCGCTGCCACCCATCCGGCGACGGATCGCCTTGCTGCGCAACGCGACCACCCGCGCGCCATCGGCCAGCGACAGCGCACCGGAGACCACCGCCGCGGCGATCTCGCCCTGGGAGTGGCCGAGCACCGCGTCCGGCCGGACACCGTAGGACTCCCACAGCGCGGCCAGCGAGACCATCACCGCGAACGAGGCAGGCTGCACCACGTCCACGTCGTCCAGGGACGCTCCGGTGCGCAACAGGTCGATGAGGTCGAAGTCGGTGAACGGGGCCAGCGCGGCCGCGCACTCGGCGATCCGGGCGGCGAACACCGGGGACTCCTCGAGCAGCCGGGAGCCCATGCCCAGCCACTGCGCGCCCTGGCCGGGGAAGACGAACAGGGTGCGGCCGTCGATGTCGGCGACACCGGTGACCACGCCGGGGGCCGGTCGGTCCTCGGCGAGGGCGGTGAGCAGGTCGCGGTTGGCGTTGACCAGGACCGCGCGGTGGTCGAACAGGGAGCGGCTGTGCAGGAGGGAGTGGCCGATGTCCAGCGCGGAGGATTGGTCCACTGTGGACAGCAGGGCTTCGGCCTGGGCGCGGAGGGCGGGCTCGCTCTTGGCGGAGATGATCCAGGGCAGCACAGGAAGCTGCGTCGCGGGTGGTTCGGTGGACTGCGGCGCGGGATCGCCCTGCTCCAGGATCAGGTGCGCGTTGGTGCCGCTGATCCCGAACGAGGACACCGCGGCCCGCCTCGGCCGGCCCGGCTCCTCCCAGGCCACCGGCTCGACCAGCGGCGTCAGGTTGCTCGCGGTCCAGTCCACGTGGGTGGACAGCGTGTCCACGTGCAGCGTCCTGGGCAGCAGCCCGTGCCGCATCGCCATGATCATCTTGAGCACGCCGGCCACACCGGCCGCGGACTGGGAGTGCCCGATGTTGGACTTGACCGAGCCCAGCCACAGCGGCTGCTCCCGCTCGGCGCCGTAGGTGCGTTGCAGGGCCTGGGCTTCGATCGGGTCGCCGAGGGCCGTGCCGGTGCCGTGCGCCTCCACCACGTCGACGTCCGAAGTGGACAGCCGGGCATTGGCCAGGGCCTGGCGGATGACGCGTTCCTGGGATGGGCCGTTGGGGGCGGTGAGGCCGTTGGAGGCGCCGTCGGAGTTGATCGCGGAGCCCTTGATCACCGCGAGCACCGGGCGGCCTTCCCGGCGGGCGTCGGAAAGTCGTTGCAGCACAACCATGCCGACGCCTTCGGCCAGCACCATGCCGTCGGCGGCGTCGGAGAAGGCCTTGGAGCGGCCGTCGGCGGCCAGTGCGCGCTGGCGGCTGAAGGCGATGAACGGGCCGGGGTTCGGCATCACGGTGACGCCGCCGGCGACCGCGAGGGTGGTTTCCCCGTTGCGCAGGGCCTGGGCGGCCAGGTGGATCGCGACCAGGGAGGACGAGCACGCCGTGTCCACGGTGACCGCGGGGCCTTCCAGCCCCAGCACGTAGGCCACCCGGCCGGACAGGATGCTCGGGATGGTGCCGGTGACCACCTGACCGTCGACCTCGTGGCCCGCGCCGTACTCGGTGTAGCTGGAGCCGACGTAGGTGCCGGTGAGGCTGCCGCGCAGGGTCTGCGGGTCGATGCCGGAGCGTTCGAGGGCCTCCCAGGTGACCTCCAGCAACAGGCGCTGCTGCGGGTCCATGCCCAGCGCCTCGCGCGGGGAGATGCCGAAGAAGCCGGGGTCGAAGGCGTCCGGATCGCTGAGGAAGCCGCCCTTGGTGGTGTAGGTGGTGGCCGGGTTGTCCGGGTCCGGGTCGTAGAGCGCGGCCTCGGGCCAGCCGCGCGCGGGCGGGAAGGTGGTGATCGCGTCCACGCCGTCGAAGACCAGCTGCCACAGCTCTTCCGGCGTGGTCACGCCGCCGGGGAACCGGCAGCCCGCGCCCACGATGGCGATCGGCTCGTCCGCGGCGATCGTGGCGACCGGTCCGGTGACGCTCGCCCCGGCCCCGGCGATCTCGCCGCGCACGTAGCGGGCCAGCGCTTCCGGGGTGGGGTGGTCGAAGACCATGGTGTTGGACAGCGGCCGGCCGGTGAGCTTGCCCAGCCGCCTGCGCAGCTCGATCGCGCCGAGAGAGTCGAAGCCGAGGTCGCGGAAGGCGCGGCGCTCGTTCAGCTCAGCCGGGCTGTCGTGGCCGAGCACGGCGGCGGCCTCGGCACGCACCACGTCCACCAGCATCCGCAACTGGTCCTTTTCGGACAGTCGGGAAAGTCGCGCGGTGAGTTCGGTTTCCGCGCCGGCGGCCTGGGTTTCGGTGGAGGTCTCGGCCAGGCCGGAGAGCAGCGGGCTGGGGCGGCGGGCGGTGAAGACGGGGAGGTAGGTGGAGAAGTCGAAGTCGGCGATGGCCAGCACCGGGCGCTCGTCGGCCAGGGCGCGGCGCAGTTCGGCCAGCGCGGGGCCGGTGAGCAGCGGGCGCATGCCGTGCCGGGCCAAACGTTCGTGCGCGCTCTGGTCGCTGGCCAGGCCGGTCTCCGCCCACGGTCCCCAGGCCACACTGGTCGCGGACAGGCCGCGGGAGCGGCGGTTCTCGGCGAGGGCGTCCAGGTAGGCGTTGGCCGCGCTGTAGGCGGCCTGGCCGCCGCTGCCGATGACCCCGGCGATGGAGCCGAAGAGCACGAACAGTTCCAGCTCGCGGTCGGCCAGCAGCGCGTCCAGGTTGGCCGCGCCCCGCACCTTGGCCGCCATCGACTCGGCCAGCTCGGCCGGGCTGGTCTCGGCGATCGGCCGCAGCTCGGCGACCCCGGCCGCGTGCACCACGCCGATCAGCGGGTGCTCGGCGGGGATGGCCTTGAGCACCTCGGCCAGCGCCTCGCGGTCGGCCGCGTCGCAGGCGCGGAAGTCCACAGTGGACCCGAGTTCGAGCAGTTCGGCGGCGAGCTCGCGGGCGCCGGGGGCGTCCGGGCCGCGGCGGCTGGTGAGCACCAGGTGCCGGACACCGGCGGTGGCCAGCCAGCGGGCCACCTCGCTGCCGAGGCCGCCGGTGCCGCCGGTGACCAGCACGGTGCCGTCAGTGGGCAGCTCAGCGGTGGGCTCGATGCCCTGGTGCCGAACAAGTCTGCGGCCGAACGCGCCGTCAGCGCGCAGGGCGAGCTGGTCCTCGCCCTGCCAGGCGCCGCTGAGCGCGCGGCGCAGGTCGGTCGGGTCGGCGTCCTCGGCGAGGTCGATCAGGCCGCCCCAGGTGTCCGGGAACTCCAGTGCGGCGGCGCGGCCGTAGCCCCAGAGCAGTGCCTGGTCCGGCCGGGGTGCCAGCTCGTCGGAGCCGGTGCTCACCGCGGCTCGGGTGACCGTCCACAGTGGAGCTTGCTGACCGGCTTCGCTGAGTGCGCGCAGCAGGTTGTGCGTGTCGGTCAGGTCGCCGGCGGAGAGCACTCCAGCGAAGTCCCCGGCCAGTTCGGCGGGGTCGACGTCGTCGAACGCCAGTTCGCGAAGTTCTGTGCCCGCCAAGGCTTCCGCGATCTCGTCACCGTGGCCGTCCGGGCGCACCAGCAGCCAGGTGCCCGGCAGCTCGGGCTCGGCCGTGGCGGGCAGGCGGGTCCAGTCGACGCGGTAGCGGATCTCCGGCGGGCGTTCGGCGGTGGCCGCGACGCGGGGCCAGTACAGCTGGTGATCGAAGGCGTAGGTGGGCAGGTCGAGTACCGCGCGACCGGGGCCGAAGAACCTTGCCCAGTCCACGTCCACGCCCTGGATGTGCAGGCGTCCCAGGGCTTCGACGAGGGTGCGCTCCTCCTCGCGGCCGGCGCGCAGGGTGGCGACCGGTTCGACCTCGGTGCTCTCGCCCAGGGTTTCCGCGGTCATCGCGGAGAGCACGCTGTCCGGGCCCACCTCCACGAACGAGCCCACACCGAGCCGGGCGGCGGTGCGCACCGCGTCGGCGAAGCGGACCGCGCCGCGCACCTGATCCGCCCAGTACTGCGGCGAGAAGTCCTCGACGAGCTGTCCGGTGACCGTGGAGATGATCGGGATGCTCGGCTGGTGGTAGGTGATTTCCGCTGCCACCGCACGGAACTCGGCCAGCATGCCGTCCATGTGGTGGGAGTGGAAGGCGTGACTGGTGTTCAGCCTGCGGGTGCGCCTGCCCTGCTCGGTGAACCGGGCGGCGACGGCGAGCACGGGTTCCTCGTCCCCGGCCAGCACCACCGAACGCGGTCCGTTGACGGCGCTGACCACCACGCCGTCGACCAGCTCGGCGCGCACCTCCTCCTCGGTGGCCTGCACCGCGACCATCGCGCCGTCCTGGCGCAGCGCCTGCATCAGCACACCGCGCGCGGCGACCAGGCGGGCGGCATCGGGCAGGGACAGCACCCCGGCGACGTGTGCGGCGGCCAGCTCGCCGATGGAGTGGCCGATCAGGAAGTCCGGCCGCACGCCCCAGGACTCCAGCAGCCGGTGCAGCGCCACTTCCAGCGCGAACACCGCGGGCTGGGTCCACTCGGTGCGGTCCAGCAGGCCGGACTCCGCGCCGAACATGACCTCGGCGAGTGGGCGGTCCAGGTGCGGGGCGAAGGCGGCGAACACCTCGTCGATGGCCGCGGCGAAGACCGGGAACCGTTGGCACAGCTCGTGTCCCATGCCGGCGCGCTGGCTGCCCTGGCCGGCGAACAGGGTGGTCAGCCGCAGGTTCGGGGTGGCCTCGCCGGTGGCCACCGCCGGGCTCGGGCTGCCCTCGGCCAGCGCGGTCAGCGCGGTGCGCAGCGACTGGGGATCGGTGGCGGTAAGCACCGCGCGGTGCTCGAACCGGGACCGGGTGGTGGCCAGCGAGTAGGCGAGGTCGGCCAGGGGTGCCTCGGCCAGCGGCAGCAGTCGGGCGGCCTGGCGGCGCAGCGCGGTGGCACTGCGCGCGGCCAGCAGCACCGGAGCCACGAAGTCCGGCGCGGCAACGGTTTCCGTGACCGGCTGGACGGTAGGGGCTTCCAGGATGACGTGCGCGTTGGTGCCGCTGAAGCCGAAGGAGGACACCGCCGCGCGGCGCGGCCGGTCGGTCTCCGGCCAGTCGACCGGGTCGGCCAGCAGGGACAGCGCGCCCTCGGTCCAGTCCACATGGGACGATGGCTCGGCCACGTGCAGCGTGCGCGGCACCTGGCCGTGCCGCATGGCCAGCACCATCTTCATCACGCCCGCCACCCCGGCCGCGGCCTGGGTGTGGCCGATGTTGGACTTCACCGAGCCCAGCAGCACCGGTTCGGCGCGGTCCTGGCCGTAGGTGGCCAGCAGGGCGCGGGCCTCCACCGGGTCGCCGAGTGCGGTGCCGGTGCCGTGGCCCTCGACCACATCGACGTCGGCGGTGGCGAGTCCGGCCCCGGCCAGCGCGGCGCGGATGACCCGCTGCTGCGCGCTGCCGTTGGGCGCGGTCAGGCCGTTGGAGGTGCCGTCGGAGTTGACCGCGCTGCCGCGCACCACGGCCAGGATGCGGTGGCCGTTGCGGATGGCGTCGGACTGGCGTTCCAGCACCAGAACGCCGACGCCCTCGGCCCAGCTGACGCCGTCGGCCTGGTCGGAATATGCCTTGCAGCGGCCGTCCTTGGCCAGTCCGCGCTGGCGGGAGAACTCGATGAACGCGCCCGGCGTGGCCATCACGGTGACGCCGCCGGCCAGCGCGAGCGTGCACTCACCGGAGCGCAGCGCCTGCATGGCCCAGTGCATGGCCACCAGTGAGGAGGAGCAGGCGGTGTCCACGGTGACCGCGGGGCCTTCCAGGCCGAGGGCGTAGGCGACCCGGCCGGAGACGATGCTGCCGGAGGTGCCGGTGCCCGCGTGGCCCTCGAAGTCCGAACCGGCCAGCAGCGCGCCGTAGTCGCCGTACATGACCCCGGCGAACACCCCGGTCCGGCTGCCCCGCAACTGCTTCGGGTCGATGCCGGCGCGTTCCACCGCCTCCCAGGAGACCTCCAGCAGCAGGCGTTGCTGGGCGTCGGTGGCCAGGGCCTCGCGCGGGCCCATGCCGAAGAAGGCGGGGTCGAACTGCCCAGCGTCACGCAGGAATCCGCCGGAGCGGGTGTAGGCGGTGCCGGGGTGGTCGGGGTCCGGGTGGTAGAGGGTGGCCAGGTCCCAGCCGCGGTTGTCCGGGAAGCCGGTGATGGCGTCGCGGCCCTCGGCCAGCAACTGCCACAGGTCTTCCGGCGAGTTCACGTCGCCGGGGTAGCGGCAGCCCATGCCGACGATGACGATCGGGTCCTCGGCCACCGAACCGTGGACGGGCACGGCGGTGACCGGCTCCGCACCGGCCACGTCGCCGCTCTCGCGCAGGATGTGCTCGACCAGCTCGCCCAGGTTGGGGTGGTCGAAGACCAGGGTCGGGGACAGCCGCAGGCCGGTGGCCGCGCTGAGCCGGTTGCGCAGCTCCACCGCGGTCAGCGAGTCGAAGCCGAGCTCGGCCAGTGGGCGACCCGGGTCGATGGCGCCGCCGTCGGTGTGGCCGAGCACCGCGCCGATCTGCTGGGTGACCAGGTCGATGGCCTCGCGGCGGCCGAGCACGGCCCGCTGCCGGGCGCGGACCGGGCCGTTCTTGGCCACCCGGCGGCGGGTCTGGCCGAGCAGGCCGCGCAGCACCGAGGGCACCTCGGGGGCCTCGCGCAGCACGCCGAAGTCCAGCCGCACCGGGGCGACCACCGGTTCGCCGGTGCGCACCGCGAGGTCGAACAGCGCCAGACCGTCCTCAGTGGACAGTGGAGGGGTGCCGAGCCTGCGCAGCCGCTGCACCTGAGCGCCGCCCAGCTCGGCGGTCATGCCCGCGGTGTCCGCCCACGGTCCCCAGGCTAGGGACAGGCCGGGGGCACCGGTGGCGCGGCGGTGCGCGATCAGCGCGTCCAGGAAGGCGTTGCCCGCGGCGTAGTTGCCCTGTCCCGGCGCGCCGAGCAGTCCGGCCAGCGAGGAGAACACGATCAGCGGCGCGGTGTCGCCGATCAGCTCGTGCAGGTGCCAGGCCCCGTCCACCTTGGGGCGCAGTGCGGCGGTCAACTGCTCGCTGGTGAGGGTGGAGATCACGCCGTCGGCGAGCAGTCCGGCCGAGTGGCAGACCGCGGCCACCCGGATCCCGTGCAGCGCCTGGGCCAGCGCGTCCCGGTCGGCCACGTCGCAGGCGGCCACGGCGACCGAGGCGCCGAGTCCGGTCAGCTCGGCCACCAGGTCCTCGGCCCCGGCTGGGCCACGGCGGCTGAGCAGCAACAGGTTGCGCACCCCGCGTTCGGCCACCAGGTGCATGGCCAGCACCGCGCCCAGGCCGCTGACGCCACCGGTGATCACCACGGTGCCGTTGTCGTCCCAGGGTTCCGCGGCGGTCTCGGTGGCGGCGACCCTGGCGAGCCTGGCGGCCAGCACCTTGCCGCCGCGGATCGCCAGCTGTGGCTCGTCACCGGCCAGCCCGGCCCGGATCGCTTGAGCTTCCGCGGCCGGGTCGAGGTCGAGCAGCCGGAAGCGGCCGGGGTGCTCGGACTGCGCGGTGCGCACCAGGCCCCACACCGCGGCGGCGGCCGGATCGGCCACCTCGCCGGTGGCGCCCCGGGTGACGAACACCAGCTCGACGCCCGGGAACCGTTCGTCGGCAAGCCATTCCTTCAGCCGGGCGAGTGCGGCCGAGGTCAGCTCGTGTGCGGCGGTGCGCGGGTCGGCGGCGGCGAACACCGGGTGCAGCACGGCCGTGGGCAGGTCGCCCTCGGCGAGTGAGTCCAGGTCGGCGGCGGGCGCAACACCGAGAATATTCGCCAGGCCAACGGAATCGGGGGCGAGCAGGGCGAGGCGGGCTTCCATGTCCGGCCGCTGCCCGGTCTCCGTCCACTCCAGACGGTAGAGGTTGCCGGCGGCCACCGGCGCGGAACCGCTGGGCGTGCGCAGCAGCAGCTCGCCCACCGAGGCGATCGGCGCGCCGTCCTGGTCGGCGATCTCCAGCGAGATCCGGTCCCCCGCCGGGGTCAGCCGCACCCGCGCGGCCCGTGCGCCCGCCGCGTGCAGGTGGACATCGGACCAGTGGAACGGCAGTCCGCCGCGCACGCTGTCGTCCAGCTCGGCGAAGTTGGCCGCGTGCAGGGCGGCGTCCAAGAGCACCGGGTGCAGGCCGAACTCACCGGCGTCACCGGCGACCTCGGCGGGCAGCTCGATCTCGGCGTAGACCTCGGTCCCGGCCCGCCAGGCAGCCCGCAGGCCCTGGAAGGACGGGCCGTAGTGCACGCCTTCGCCTTCGGTGGCGTACAGCGCGGACACGTCGACCGGCTCGGCCCCGGCCGGCAGCCAGTCCCAGGTGGTGGCCTGGACCTGGCCGCGCTCCAGAATCGCGTTGGCGTGCTTGGTCCACGGGCCTTCATCGTCGCCGTCCGGCCGGGAGTAGACCGCGACCTCGCGCAGCCCGTCCAGGTCCGGGCCGATGTGCAACTGGAGCTGCACACCGCCGTCGGCGGGCAGGCGCAGCGCGGTCATCGTGGTCAGCTCACGGACGTGGTCGCAGCCGACCTCGTCCCCGGCCCTGGTGACCAGCTCGATCAGGGCCGCACCGGGCAGCACCACAGCGGTGCCGACCCGGTGCCCGGCCAGCCAGGGCTGGTCGCGCACGGACAGCCGCCCGGTGAGCAGCGTGCCCTCGGCCCCGGCCAGCGACACGGTGGCCGCCAGCAGCGGGTGCCGGGCCGCGCCCAGCCCGGCGGAGCGCACGTTGCCGCTGTCCGCCTGGTAGCCGTCCCTCGGCCAGAACCTCCTGCGCTGGAACGGATACGTCGGCAGGTCGATCAGCGCGGCGCCGCTGCCGGCGAAGAACTCCGGCCAGCGCACGGCGACCCCGTGCGTGTGCAGCACGGTCAGCGCGGTGGTGACCGCCTCGGTCTCGCCGCGATCTGGCCGCAGCACCGAGGTGATCGCGGGCGCGGGCTCGGCGGTGGCCAGGCAGCTCTCGGTCAGGGTGCCGATGGTGGTGTCCGGGCCGACGTCCAGGAACGCGCCGACGCCGTGGTCGTGCAGCCAGGACACCGCGTCGGCGAACCGCACGGTGGCGCGGACCTGCCCGGCCCAGTACCCGGCGCTGCCCAGTTCGGCCACGCTGGCCTGCGCGCCGGTCACGGTGGAGATCACGGGAATGCGCGGCGGCTGCGGGGACAGGCCCTCGACCACGCGCTGGAACTCGGCCAGCACCGGGTCCATGTGCGCGGAGTGGAAGGCGTGCGAGACGTGCAGCTTGCGGGTGCGCCTGCCCTGTTCGGCGAACACCGCGGCGATCTCGGTGACCGCGTCCTCATCGCCGGAGAGCACCACGTGCCGGGGTCCGTTCACCGCGGCCAGGCTGGCCGCGTGCTCGCGACCTTCAAGCAGGGGAAGGACTTCGGCCTCGGTGGCGTCCACCGCGATCATCGCGCCCCGGCTGGGCAGCTCCTGCATCAACCGGGCGCGCGCAGCCACCAGCGCCGCCGCGTCGGACAGCGAGAACACCCCGGCCACGTGCGCGGCGGCGATCTCGCCGACGGAGTGCCCGGCCAGGAAGTCCGCGCTGACGCCCCAGGACTCCAGCAGCCGGAACAGCGCCACCTCGACCGCGAAGATCGCCCGCTGGGCGTTTCCGGTGCGCGCCAACAGTTCCGCGTCCTCGCCCCAGATGATCTCGCGCAGCTCGTCGCCGAACTCGGCGAGCACCGCGTCAAAAGCCTCGGCGAAGACCGGGAAACGGGCGTGCAGCTCGCGGCCCATGGCCAGCCGCTGCGAGCCCTGCCCGGCGAAGAGCACGGCCAGCTTCGGCCGCTCGTGCACAACGTTCCCCGTGGTCTCACCGTCGGCCAGCGCGGTCAGCCCGGCGCGGGCGGCCTCCAGGTCGGCCACCACCAGGGCGGCCCGGTGCTCGAACGAGGACCGGGCGACCGCGAGCGAGTAGGCCAGGTCCGCGGCGTGCGGCGCTTCGCCGGATGCCAGCAGGGACAACAGGTTCGCGGCCTGCTCGCGCAACGCCTCGGCGGTGCGGCCGGAGACCAGCAGCGGCAGCGGCCCCGCAACGGGCTCGGCGGCGGCGGTCTCCTCCTCGGCGGGCGGCTGCTCGACGATCACGTGCGCGTTGGTGCCGCTGAGCCCGAAGGAGGACACGCCGGCCCGGCGCGGTTCCCCGGTCTCGGGCCAGGGCTGGGCCTCGGTCAGCAGCCGGATGTCGCCCGCCGACCAGTCGACCTGGGTGGTCGGTGTGGCCACGTGCAAGGTCTGCGGGGCAAGGCCGTGCCGGATGGCCTGCACCATCTTGATCACACCGGCGACACCAGCGGCGGACTGGGTGTGGCCGAGGTTGGACTTGATCGAGCCGAGCAGCAGCGGCCGTTCCCGGTCCTGCCCGTAGACCGCCAGCAGCGCCTCGGCCTCCACCGGATCGCCCAGCGGGGTGCCGGTGCCGTGCGCCTCCACCACGTCCACCTGCCGGGCGGACAGCCGCGCGTCCAGCAGGGCCTGCTCGATGACCCGCTGCTGGGACGGGCCGTTCGGGGCGGTCAGCCCGTTGGACGCGCCGTCGGAGTTGACCGCGGACCCGCTGACCACGGCGAGCACCCGGTGCCCGTTGCGGCGCGCGTCGGAGAGCCGTTCCAGCATCAGCACGCCGACGCCCTCGGACCAGCCGGTGCCGTCGGCGTCGTCGGAGAAGGAGCGGCAGTAGCCGTCAGCGGCCAGGCCGCCCTGCTTGTTGAACTCGGTGATGGTGCCAGGACTGGACATCACCGTGACACCACCGGCCAGCGCCAGCGAGCACTCCCCCGCGCGCAGCGCCCTGGCCGCCAGGTGCAGCGTCACCAGCGAGGTCGAGCAGGCGGTGTCCACCGTCAGCGTCGGCCCGACCAGCCCGAAGACGTAGGCCAGCCGCCCGGACAGCACGCTGGAGGTGGTGCCGGTCAGCGCGTAGCCGCCGACGTTGTCGCGCGGGCCGAGCCGGTAGTCCTGCGGGATCGCGCCGACGAACACGCCGGTGCGGGAGCCCTTGAGCGACAACGGATCCAGCCGGGCCCGCTCCATCGCCTCCCAGGAGACCTCCAGCAGCAGCCGCTGCTGCGGGTCCATGGCCAGCGCCTCGCGCGGGGAGATGCCGAAGAACTCCGGGTCGAACATCGGCGCGTCGTAGAGGAACCCGCCGCTGATCGGCGAGGCGGAGGCGCCCTCGTCCAGGTACCAGCCGCGGTCGGTCGGCAGGCCGCCGACACCGTCGGAAGAGGACTCCACCAGCCGCCACAGGTCCTCGGGCGAGGCGATGCCGCCGGGATAGCGGCAGGCCATCCCGATGATGGCGATCGGCTCGTGCGAGGCCGCCTCCAGCTCGTGCACCCTGCGCCGGGTCCGTTGCAGATCCGCGCTGGCGCGCTTGAGGTAGTCGCGGAGTTTCTGTTCGTTGTCCATCGGCACCTGGATCAGTCGGGGACTCGGTGAGTTACCACTCCGCGTCGAGTCACAAGGGTGGAATCCGGTGCTTGGAGTCTCACGCAGTGACTGAGCGGAAATCCCTAGTCTCCGAAGCCGGGAGATCCTGGTGCACAGACGACAGCACACCGCCGCGGCCCTGGATCAGGACCGCGGCGGTGTGCCGGAGGGACCGGGTCAGGCCTCGGCGGCCACCGGAGCAGCCGCGTACTCCGCGGCCGAGCGGGTCACCGAGTCCACCACCACCTGGACGTCCGCATCGCTCATGCCCTGGTGCAGCGGCAACAGGATCGAGGTCTCGGCCGCTTCCTCGGTGCCGGGCAGGACCAGGCCGGCGGCCCCGTAGATCGGCACCCGGTGCAGCGGCGGGTAGCGGAAGGTGGTGTAGACCCCGGCCGCCAGCAGGTCGGCCGCGATCTTGTCGCGCAGCGCGGAGTCGCACTGGATCCAGTAGAAGTAGCCGGAGGTGGTGTGCCCCTCGGGCAGCGGCGGCGGGGTGCGCACGCCGGGCACCTCGGCCAGCAGCCGGTCGTAGGCGGTGGCGATCTCCACCCGTCGCGCGACGAAGCCGGGTAGCTTGCGCAGCTGCACGCTGCCGATCGCGCCGGTGATGTCGTTGCCGATGATCCGGCGGCCGAACTCCTCGACCTCCAGGTCCCACCAGCGCTGCGCCCGCGCCTTGGACTTGACGAACCCGCTGGCCGACTTGCCCAGCCCGAAGTAGGCCAGCCGCCGGGCCCTGGCCGCCAGCTCGGGGTCCTTGGCGTAGAACATGCCGCCGTCCCCGGTGACCAGGATCTTCATCGCGTCGAAGCTCCACACCGCGAGGTCGCCGAAGGTCCCACAGGCCCGACCGTCCACAGTGGAGGCCACCGCGCAGGCGGCGTCCTCGATCAGCACGATCCCCCGGTCCCGGCACAGCTTGGCCACGGCCTCGATGTCGCCGGGGTAGCCGCCGAAGTGCAGGGTCAGCACGGCCTTGGTGGCCGGGGTGAGCGCCGCCGCGATGTGCTCGGCAGCAGGGTTCATGGTGTGCGGGTCCACATCGCAGAACACCGGCCGCGCGCCGGATGCGGCCACCGCGTTGCCGGCGGCGACGAAGTGGGCCGAGGGCAGCACCACGTCGTCACCGGGGCCCAGCCCGAGCAGTTCAATGGCCAGGAACAGGCCTGCCGTGGCGCAGTTGATGAAGAACACCTGCTCGGCAGGCACGTCCAGGTGGGCGGCGAACTCGGCCTCGAAGGCCTGCGCCCGCTGCCCGTACCCCAGCCAGTTGCTCTCGAACACCTCGGCGACCACCGCCGCCTCGTCCGCCCCCAGCGTCGGCTGGAACACGTTGATCTTGGCCATCAGGCTTCTCCTAGCGCGGCGCGGTGGCGATGAAAAGACCCCGGCCGGTGGGCGGACCGGGGTGGTACTCCACCGTAAGGCCCGCGGACTCGAACGCGTCGGTGTACTCGCTGATGTGGAACAGCGACAGCACGTCCAGCTCGGTGAAGCTCTCCACCCCGTCGGCGTCGGCCACCGTGTAGTGGATGGTCATCCGGCTGGTCTTGCCGTCCCGGACGGTGTGCGAGACGCGGGTGATGGCCTGCTCCTCGGTCTGGTAGGCCGAGGCGGTGAAGTAGCCGGGCAGGAAGGTCTCCGGCGTCCACCACGGTTCCACGATCACCACGCCGCCGGGCTCCAGGTGCGCGGCCATCCGGCTGAGCACCTTCTTCAGCTCGTCCACCGAGGTCGGATAGGCGATGCTGTAACACATGCAGACGATCGCGTCGTAGCGGCGGCCGAGGTCGAACTCGCGCATGTCGGCCACGTGGATGGTCGCGCTGGGCACCTTGGCCTCGGCCACCTCGGCCATCCCGGCGGAGAGCTCGACGCCGTCGGCGGTGTCGAAGTGCTTGGCCAGGGTGGCCAGGTGGTTGCCGGTGCCGCAGGCCACGTCCAGCAGGCTGGTGGCATCCGGCTTCAGCTCGCGGATCTGACCGGCCAGCAGCTCGGCCTCGGCGTGCCAGTCCTTGCCGTTGCGGTTGCCGTAGATCGCGTCGTAGATCGCCGCTTGGCGGCGGCCGTACTCGGTGCCCATAGGTCGTCTCTTTCGTCTCGGGTGGTCCGGGGGTCAGCCGGTGCGCCGCTGGTGCTGCCGGACCCGTTCTGCCAGCAGCGGCACCAGCTCCACCGGGTACGGCAGGCTGCGCAGCTCCTGGTGGAAACGGGCCGCGCCGGCCCGGAACCCGGGCTCGGTCAGCAGCCGGGCCACCGCCTGCTTGGCCTTCTCCGGGGTGAACTCCTCGGCGCCGAGCACCAGCCCGTTGCCGGTGGCGGCCACCCCGCGCGCCACGTTGTGCTCGCCCCAGTTGGGCACCGGGCAGAGCAGCTGCGGGACCTCGTGCACGCCCGCGGTCATCACCGAGCCCTCCCCCGCGTGGTTGATGATCACCGAGCAGGTGGGCAGGATCTGGCTCAGTGGCACGTAGTCCACGATCCGCAGGTTCTCCGGCGGGTTCTCGATCGGCTTGGTCTTGTCCAGGGTGACCACCAGCTCGATGTCCAGCTCGCACAGCGCGCGCACGGTGTCCTCGAAGCTGGAACCGCTGACCTGGAACAGCATCCGGCCGCGGCCGGAGGTGCCGAAGGTCATCACCACCCGGGGCCGCTCGGGCGCGGTGGTGGCCCAGTCCTGGGTGACCGCGCCGCCGTTGTAGGGCGCCCAGCGCATCGGCAGGTAGTCGATCTCAGTGGGGATGCGCCAGTCCGCCGGGCGCTGGTCGATGCTGAACTCGCCGAGGATCTGGGTCTCGCTGAACTCCAGCCCGTACGGCTCCAGCATGGGCGCCATCATCCAGTCCAGCGAACCCTCGATGATCATGTCGCCGGTGTTCTCGCGGCGGGAGAAGCGCTCCCAGATCCAGCCCACGTTGTCCTGGCCCCACAACAGCCTGCCGTGCGGGGTGCCAGTCGCCTCGGCGGCCACCGCGGCCTGGATGCACAGCGGGTCCCACAGCACCAGGTCCGGTTTCCAGTCCCGGCACAGCTGCACCAGCTCGTCCAGATCGGGCGTGTGCAACGAAAGCGCGCCGACCAGGGTCAGCCAGGCCTGGTGCCAGGGCTCATCCGGCTCGAAACCGCGGATGGCCAGGTCGTTGTCCAGCTCCTCCAGGTCGTGCAGGTTCGCGTTGAACTCCAGCATGGCCTGCATGCGCTCGTTCTCGCAGGAGCCGAAGGCGACCGCGTTCAGGCCGCTCTGCCCGACCTCGTGCGCCATCGACGGGTGCACCGCGACCCGCACCTGGTGGCACTGCGCCTGTAGCGACCAGGCCAGCGGCACCATCGGGTAGACATGGGCCGCAGCCGGGAAGCTGACGAAGAGAACCCGCACAGCCGAACTCCGTCCTCAGTAGACTTACCAGGCCCACGCTTCGGGACCGGGGCCGCCGTTGCCGACGGGTGGAAAGATCAGGTCCAGTTCGTCCAGCAGCGCCTGGGGCAGCGTCAGCTCCAGCGCGTTGAGCGCACCGGTCAGCTGAGCCTCCGTGCGCGGCCCGATCACCGGCGCGGTCACCCCCGGCCGGTTCAGCACCCAGGCCAGGCCCACCTCGGCCGGGTCCAGGTCGTGGCTCTCGCACAGCTTCTCGTAGGCGGCCACCGCGTCGGCGTGCTTGGCCATGGCCACCTGAGCCCGGCCCTGCGCGGTCTTCACCGCGGTGCCCTCGGCCAGCTTCTTCGTCGCGCCGGAGAGCAACCCGCCGTGCAGCGGGGACCAGGGCAGGACGGCCAGGCCGTACTTCTGCGCGGCCGGGATCAGCTCCAGTTCCACCGTCCTGGTGACCAGGTTGTAGACGCAGCTTTCCGCGACCAGGCCGAGGAAGTTGCGTTCCCTGGCACTGGCCTGGGCCTCCACCAGGTGCCAGCCGGCGAAGTTGGAGGAGCCGACGTAGCGGACTTTGCCTTGCCATACCAGGGTTTCCATCGCCTGCCACACCTCCTCCCATGGCGCGGACCGGTCGATGTGGTGCATGTAGTACACGTCGATCCAGTCCGTGCCCAGCCGCCGCAGCGACTGCTCGCAAGAGGCGATGATGTTGCGCGCGGACAGGCCGGAGTCGTTGGGCAGGTCGGTCATCGGGTTGCCGACCTTGGTGCCCAGCACCACCTTCTCCCGGCGGTTGCCGCCGAGGGCGAACCACTCGCCGAGCAGTTCCTCGGTGTAGCCCTTGTGCTTCTGCCAGCCGTACTGGTTCGCGGTGTCCAGGAAGTTGATCCCGCGTTCCAGCGCCAGGTCCAGCAGCGCGAAGGCCTCCTCGGTGGTGGTGCGCACCCCCAGGTTCAGCGTGCCGAAGCAGAGCGGGCTGATCCGCAACGCGGTGCGGCCCAACGTGGTGTACTCCATGGCTCCTCCTCCGGCCCGCGCTCAGGTGGTGGACCGGGTCGGCTGCTCGGCGAGCTCGCCCTTGAGCAGCTGGAGCAGCAGCTCCGCGGCCCGTTCCCGGCCACCGGCGGCCTGCTGGACCTTGGCGATGCGCTCGGCGTTGGCCCGGAAGGCGGGCTCGGTCAGCACCCTGGTCAGCTTGGCGGTGATGTCCTCGGGCTCGATCAGGTGCGGCCGGCGCACGGTCAGGCTGACGCCGAAGTGCTCGCCGCGGGTGGCGATGTCGTGGCAGTCGGCGAACATCGGCCGAGTCACCATCGGCTTGCCGAAGTACAGGCTCTCGTGGAAGCCGTTGCTGCCGGCGTGGGTGAAGAAGACCTTGACACTGGGGTGGGCCAGCACGTCGTACTGGGAAGGCAGCCAGGACTCGATGCGCAGGTTTGACGGCAGGTCCGCGGGCAGCAGCTGGTGGCGTTCCTTGGGCAGGTTCCACAGCACGTGGTGGCGGCCGTCCAGGTTCCTGGCCACCTGCACGATGCCCGCCACGTCGGCGCGGCTGAGCCTGGCCAGCGTGCCGAGTCCGATGT
This sequence comes from Crossiella sp. NPDC003009, assembly GCF_053591555.1. Classification (NCBI taxonomy): domain Bacteria; kingdom Bacillati; phylum Actinomycetota; class Actinomycetes; order Pseudonocardiales; family Pseudonocardiaceae; genus Crossiella; species Crossiella sp. NPDC003009. The sequence continues at coordinate 151,469 of NZ_JBSFUA010000006.1, forward strand.
AGACAACGGAGTCGCGCTCGTCCAGCCAGTCCCCTACCTCGGTGCGGCCTGGCACTTCCGGCAGCGTGGGCAGCATCGCGCCGGTGAGCTCCAGGCGCTCCGGCTTCGGGAACGGGAAGTCCACCTCCGCCACCGAGAACGCCATGACCAGCTTGGCGTCGGTGACCTGTCCGTCGGTGCGCATCGCCTCGCGGGTGATGCCGCACTCGATCTGCAGCTTGACATATTCCTGGAGGTGCGGCCGCATCTTCGGTCCCAGGTACATCGCCAAGGTGCGCAGGCCGAAGAGCAGGTTGCGCAGCTTCTGGACCGGGTTCATCGGGTAGGGCAGCCCGGTGTTCGGGCGCGGGAAACCCTTGGGCAGGTGCGACTTGGCCAGCAGCGGCACCCAGGAGGCGTAGGAGTGGCTGGGCAGGAAGGGCAGGGTGGCCACGAACGGGATGCCGCGCGCGATGGCCAGCGAGGTGGCGAAGCTGCTGGCGCTCTCGATCACCATCAGCGCGGGCTTGAGCTCGTCCACCGCCGCGGTCAGCTTGCGGTACTCCTCGGCCATCAGCTTGGGCTGCATGACCATCCGCAGCGACTCCCGGTGCGAGACGAACCGCTTCCGGCTGGAGAACCGGGAATATGCCTCATCGTCCATTGTGGACAAAGAGAGTTCCGGCGCGCCCCTGCCGAGTGAGGCGAAGGACAACCCGCGCCCCTCGATCTGGCCGCGCCGCGACTCGTCGGTGGCATACCAGACATCGGGCACCCCCCGATCGGCCAGCTCACCGGCCAGCACCAGCATCGGGTTCAGCAACCCGCTCTCCGGCCTGCTGACGAACAACACGGGCCGCCGGTCATCCGCACTCATCCGCAGCACCTTCCCAGAGACGACACCAGTACGTTCTCCCACACCCGGCACCGGGAATACCCCAGTACCGCGGGGTCAGCGCAGGCCGCGGAGGCAGGCGATGAGGCTGCGCGCCTCGACGTTGACGTAGCGGCTGTGCTGGAGGAGCCCGTTGAGCTGGTGCAGGGTGAGCCAGCGGTAGTCGGGCAGCTCGTCGCCGCCGAAGTCGGGGGCCACCTCGATGACCATGTACCGGTTGCGCGCGTGGTAGAACCGCCCGCCCTCCTCCGAGAGCACGGTGTCGAACAGGACCCGGCCGGGTTCGGCGCTGAGCACGTGGTCCAGGAACGGTGGCTGGTGCTGTTCCATGCCCAGCTTGGTGTAGGTCTCCGGGCTGCACTGCACGGTGGAGGCCAGCTCGACCACGTCCAGGTAGCCCGGTTCGACGCGGGCGTTGACCAGTGCGTGCAGCACCCCGTCGACGTTCTTCACCAGCATGGCCACCACGCCGAGGCCGTGCGGCTGGATCAGCGGCTGGGTCCAGCCGGAGACCTCGCGGCTGTTCGTCTTGACCCGCACCGCCATCACGCTGAAGAAGCCGCCGCTCTCGTGGTGGATCTCCCGCTCGGTGTGCCGCCAGTTCCGCACCGAGCGCAGCGGGATCAGCTCGGTGCTGATCTGGTGCTCGGACTGCCGGGAGGTGATCCAGCTCAGCACCTCCGCGCTGGAGGAGATGCTGCCGGCGTAGGCGTCGCAGGAGCGCGCGATCGCCTCGGCCAGCCCGTCGCCGACGGTGTCGTGCGCCCCCTCGAAACCCGCGGGCATGCAGGAGAGCACGGTCCGGGCGTCCATGTTCACCGCGTCGTCGTGCGCCAGCAACGCGTTGAGCTGCCCGAGGGTGATCCACTGGAAGTCCGCCAGCAGCTCGACCTCGGTGTCCACCTCGACGATCATGTTGCGGTTGCGCTTGCGGTAGAACCAGGTGCCCTGCTCGGACTGGAGCACATCGGCCAGCACCCGGTGCTGGGCGAAGTCGCGGAAGTAGTCCAGGTACGGCACCGCGGCCCCGCCGTGCGCCTGGGTGTAGTTGCTGCGAGTGGCCTGCACGGTCGGGGACAGCTGCACGCCGTTGACGTTGCCCGGTTCCTGCTTGGCCTGCATCAGGCAGTGCAGCACCCCGTCGAACTCCTTGACCAGGATGCCCAGGATGCCGATCTCCGGCTGGTTGATGATCGGCTGGGTCCAGCTGCCGACCGGCCCCGAACTCGTCTCCACGCTCAAGCCCTGCACGCTGAAGAAGCGGCCGGTGTCGTGCTGGATGTTGCCGGTGAGCCGGTCGAAGCCCCAGCGGTCCAGCTCGTCGAACGGGATCACCTCGACCTCGTGCGTCTGCACCTGGGCACGCTCGTTCATCCAGGCGAGCACATCACTCGGCGAGTGCCGCGTGCCCGCGACCTCACAGGCCGAGCGGGCCAGCCGATGGCGCAGGATCTGGTCCGGCTTGCGCAGGGGCGGGGTTCCGGTCCGACTGCTCATAACGGCTCCTCGCGCCATCGGCTGCATGCTCACTGCCGTTGGTACACGTGCTGGGGTAGGGACTTCCCCAGAGTTCAACCCAGCTCCAGCCGCGGCCGGTACACCTCGATCCAGGAGGCCGCGTCCAGCACCCGGTCCAGGCTCTCCCGCACCACCTCGGGCATGGCGGCCGGATCCACGCTCATCGTCTCCTCGACCCACTTGCGGTTCATGATCTCGAAGACCGGGTGGTCCTTGCCCGCCAGCAACTCCTTGGCCATCCGCTGGAGCTCGGCGGCGTAACGCGGGTCCTGGGTGGCCGGGTACGGGCTCTTCACCCGCTGCGCCACGCTCTCCGGCAACAGCGGCCCGGTGGCCGCGCGCAGCAGGCTCTTCTCCCTGCGGTCAAAGGTCATCATGTCCCACGGCACGCTGTAGACCTGTTCCACCAGGCGGTGGTCGCAGAAGGGCACCCGCACCTCCAGCCCGACCGCCATGCTGATCCGGTCCTTGCGGTCCAGCAGCAGCGGCAGGAACCGGGTGATGTGCAAGTACTTGAGCACCTTGGTGGCGTGCTCTTCATCGTCGTCGCCGTCGAAGCGGTCGATCTCGGCGACCGCGGTGCGGTACTGGTCCTGGATGTAGGTCTCCAGGTCCAGGTTGGCGGAGAGCTGGTCGTTGAAGATCTCGTCGACCTCTGCCTCGGCCAGCATCTCCACCAGCGGCATCATCCACGGGAAGATCCCGGACTCCCGGATGGCCGGGATGTGGAACCACGGGTACCCGGCGAACACCTCGTCCGCGCCCTCACCGGAGAGCGCCACCGTGGAGTGCTCCCGGATCGCCTTGAACAGTTGGTACAGCGAGACATCCACATCGGCGATGCCGATCGGGAACCCGCGCGCCTGCACCACCGCGGCCCTGGTTTCCGGATCCAGCATGGCATCCGGGGACAGCACGATGTCCCGGTGCTCGGCGCCGACGTGCGCGGCCACCTCCCTGGCATACGGCGAGTCCGGGGTGCCGCGCATGGAGTCGGGCTGGAAGTTGTCGGTCAGGCCGGTGAAGTCCACGGTGAAGCTGCGCGCCCGCTCGCCCTGCCCGGCCAGCTCCCGCGCGGCCACCGCGGTCAGCGAGCTGGAGTCCAGGCCGCCGGAGAGCAGCACGCAGCGCGGCACGTCGGAGACCAGCTGGCGGCGCACGATGTCGCCGAGCAGGTCCCGCACCTCGCCGATGGTGGTGTCCAGGTCCGCGGTGTGCTCGCGCGGGGTCAGCTTCCAGTAGACCCGCTCGCGCAGCCCGCCGCGGTCCAGCAGCACCAGTCCGCCGGGCCGCACCTCGCGCATGCCGGCCCACACGCCGTGTCCCGGTGTCTTGCAGGCGCCGAACATCTCGCGCATGCCCTCGAGGTTGATCACCGTCTCGGCCTCGGGGTGCGCCAGGATGGCCCTGGACTCCGAGCCGAAGAGCAGCCCGCCATCGGTCGGGTAGTAGTACAGCGGCTTGATGCCGAGCCGGTCGCGCACCAGCACCAGCCGGTCCGACCTGGCGTCCCAGATACCGAAGGCGTACATGCCGTTGAGCTTCTCGGCGAACTCCGGGCCCCACTCCAGGTAGGCGCGCAGCACCACCTCGGTGTCGCTGGCGGTGGTGAACCGGTGGCCCCTGGCGCGCAGCTCGTCACGCAGCTCGACGTAGTTGTAGACCTCGCCGCTGTAGGTCAGCGCCACCTCGCCGTCGGGGGTGTCCACGGTCATCGGCTGCTTGCCACCGGCCAGGTCGATGATCGCCAGGCGGCGGTGGCCGAAGGCGACGTGGCGGCGGACCCACGCGCCGCCGTCGTCGGGGCCACGACAGCACATCGTGTCCGTCATCGCCTCCAGGGCAGGGCGCTCCTGGGTCAGGTCACGGTCGAATGCGATCCAGCCGGTGATTCCGCACATGCGAAAGCCTCCACCACGCTCGGGAACAGGAAAGACGACATCCAGCGCTCGCCGGATGCCGGCGGCCGCATCGATGCAGTGGTACCGGCGCAGGTCTAGTGACTTCCCCAGTGTTGCGGGATACACCAGTCGCCGACGGGGCCGCGAGAGGCCGGTTCCGGCCATCCCGCCACCCCCGTCGACGTCCCCTTCGTGGTCAGCCGACCGGTCCGCCGGAGGGTCCCGCGGCCACCCCGAGGGCGTCGGCGAGCTGGGCCCGCCGCTCGATGCCCAGCTTGCGATAAGAGCTGGTCAGGTGCTTCTCCACGGCCCTGCGGCTGATCTCCAGTCGGGTCGCGATCTCGTGGTTGCCCAGCCCGCGCACGGCCAGCTCGGCCACCGTCGCCTCGGTCCTGGTCAGCCGCGAAACCGGGGCCGGCGCGCTTGGGCTGAGCACCGGGTCGGGACGCTGGCGAGTTCTCGTCAGGATGCTTTCTTCTGCCCCTGAGGACTCCAGAAGCTGCTCGGCCAGACGCATCCCGTGCGCCAGCACCCGCTCGCCTTCGGCCGGTGAGGTGGTGCGCATCCGCTTGCCCAGCCGTCGCAGCGTCCAGGACAGCTCGGTCCGGTTGCCGGTCTGCCGGAAGGTCTCCGCGGCCTGCCGCAGGTGCTCGATCCCGCGCGGGCCGGGGGTGAGCAGGCCCAGCACGTGGCTGGCCCGGCCGATCCCGTTGGGCGAGCCCCAGGCCACCGCGCGGCGCAGGTGCTCCTCGGCCAGCGCGACCGCCTCGTTCCGCTGCCCGAGCCGGTGGTGCAGCCCGGCGGCCAGGCACAGCCAGGGCAGCACGGCCTGGTTGCGCCAGCCCGCGCGCTCCAGCCGGTTGCCGCCGTCGAGCACCTGGGCCAGCGCGCCCTCGTGGTCACCGGCGGCCTCGGCCAGCGCGCCCCGCATGGTGCGCCGCAACGTGTACATCCGCAGGTCGGTCTCCGAACCGGTGATCTCCAGCGCCCGCTTGGCCAGCTCCACGTCGCGGGTGACCATGGCGACCGCGCCCAGCGCCAGCGCCGAGGTCACGATCATCTCCTGGGTGTCCCCGCCGACCAGGTCCACCGCGTTGATCGCGGTCTCCTTGGCCCTGGCCACCTCGCCCCTGCCCAGCAGGGTGAAGGCGAGCTGCGCCTGCACGAGCGACTGGAAAGCCGGCGGCGCGGGCCTGCGGGTGTGCGCCAGCACCGCCTCCAGCCAGGAGGAGGCCGCGTCGCCCTGGTCCGCGGCCAGCAGCACCGCGGGCAGGATCTGCATGAACGAGCTGATCTGCACCGAGCTGGCCGGCACCTGCGCGACGATCTGGCGGGCCATCCTGGCCACCTCGGCGCAGTGCACCTCCCCGGTCAGCGTCACCGCCTCCAGCAAAACCGCCCGCAGCTCGCGCTCGGCGGGACAGGCCCGGCTGCCGTCAAAACCCAGTTCCCGCAACCGGTTTCCCGCCGAGGCCAGCAGTTTGCCGTCGGTCATCCCGGCCTGCCGCCAGCGGGCTTCCAGCCGCAGCGCCACGTTCCGATCGTGCCCGCGGAGAGCGCATTCCGGACCGAGCTTGCCGCGCACCTCGCGGAGCAGCTCGGCCAGCTGCGGGTCGTAGCCGGAGACCCGCAGCGGCATCCAGGACAACGCCTCGGCCCGGCTGCGGTCATCCGGCAGCAGCCGCGCGGCCTGCACCAGGTGCTGCTTGGCCGCCGCGGGCCAGGCGTCCAGCTCGGTGGCGGCCAGCTCCAGCAACAGTTCCGCGCGGCGGCCGTCATCCGGCGGCGAGTCCAGCAGCGCCCGCCGGAAGTAGCGGACCGCGGTCTCCGGCGCGCCGCGCCTGCGCGCGGAGACCGCGGCCGCCTTGAGCAGGTCGAGTCCCCTGCGGTCGTGCATGCCGTCCACCTGGACCAGCTGCCCGGCCACCTCCTCCGGGCTGGCCCCGCACTCCTCCAGGTGGTCGGCGGCCGCGCGGTGCAGCCGGGAGCTCTCCGCGGAGCCGATGACCTCCGAGACCACCTTGGTCAGCGCGGGGGTGGGCACCAGCCTGCCCACCACCTCCTCCACCGCACCGCCCATCCGGCGCAGCACGCTCTCCGCGGTGCGGCACTCGGCGGGGGTCAGCTCGCTGAGCCTGGCCAGCAGCACATCGGTGGCCTGCTCGCCCAGGATCACCATCGCGGTGGCGAAGGCCGAGACCACCCGGTCCCTGCGCAGCAGGCCGCGCAGCTGTTCCCGGCGCAGCGACCCGGCCAGCTCACGCATCCGCGGCACATCCGGCGACTGACCCCACAACCGTTGTCCCGCAGCACGATCCAGTAGGGCCAGCAAGGACTTCGGCACCCCGCCGGTGACCTCGTGGCAGACCGCGGCGAAGGCGGGGTCGCAGTCCGCGCCGAAGCGCTGCGCGGCCAGGGTGGCGGTGGTGGCCGGGGTGAAGGCCCGCGACTCCAGCCGGTACTCCGCCGAGTCCAGGATCTCCTGCACCAGCGGCGCCCGCTCGCACACCGCGTCCGGCGCGGTCACCGCCAGCAGCAGCCTGGCCCCGCGCAGCCGGGTGGCCAGGAAGGCCAGCGCGCGCAGCGAGGCCTCGTCCACCCAATGCAGGTCGTCCACCACCGCGACCACGGTCCGGTCGCCGCTGAGCCGTTTCAGCGTGGCGTGCAGCCCGTGCACAAAACAGCTCAGCGAACCCGGCCCGAGCTCGCTGTCCTGGTCCAGCCCGCCGTTGAGGATGGCCGAGAGCATGCCGTGCGAGGTGTCCCCCGGATCACCGTCCCGCGACACCAGTGGGTTCACCAGCTGCCGCACCACGCCGACCGGCAGGTCCCGTTCGGACTCCGCCGCGCTGGCCTTGAGCACCATCGCGCCCTCGGCCTGGGCCAGTTCGGCCAGCGCCCGCGCCAGCGCGGTGCGGCCGGTGCCCGCCGGTCCGCCGATGTGCAGCACGGCGCCGCGGCCGGAGTCGACCTCCTGCACCGCCGCGCGCAGCATCCGCAGCTCCGGCCCGCGTTCCCGCAGCATCACTCAGCACCTGCTCACGGCGGCGCCCAGGCGCGCGAGCAGCTCATCCCGCCCGCGCACGGCCAGCTTCCGGTAGACCTTGGTCAGCCGCAGCTCCACCGTGCGCCGGGTGACGCCCAGCTCGGCGGCGACCTCGCCGTTGGCCTTGCCGCCCAGCACCAGCAGCACCACCTCGCGCTCCACCGGGGTCAGCGCGGCCAGCGGATCGGCGGCGGGCGCCTGCTCAGCCGGCTGCGCGGGCAGGTCGGGGATCTCCAGCCCGATCGCCCGGAAGGCGGCCAGCGCCCCCTCCCCCGGCAGGGCCAGCGCGTCGGCCACGCCCCACCGCTCCAGCACCGCGTCCTCCTCCGCGCGCAGCGCCAGCGCCTCCTCGGTGGCGCCCAGCAGCTGGTGCGCCAGCGAGGCGCCGAAGCGCCAGGGCAGCAGCACCGGGTTGCGCCAGCCCCGGCTGAGCAGCACCCGGCCGCACTCCTCGAAGAGCACCAGCGCCCGTTCCGGCTCGCCGCCGACCAGCAGCAGCTCGGCGCGGGCGAAGAGCAGGAAGCTCCAGCCCACCCCGCGGTCAGCCAGCTGCGCGGACTGCCGATCGGCCAGCTGCCGGGCCGCGCCCAGCCTGCCGAGCCGGATGTTGGCCATGATCTCGGCCGCGGTCAGCCGGGAGCCCAACGCCGGGTGCCAGGACTCCGGCGGCAGCTCCCGCTTGGCCTCCTCCACCCCGGCCAGCGCGTGCTCGGCCTCGCCACTGTGGCGCAGCACGAGCCCGGCCTGGGCCAGCAGCGCCTGCGCGGCGGCCGCCCGTGCGCCGCGCCTGCGGGCCAGCCGCACCACCGACTCGTACCCGGCGTAGGCCTCGCCGAACTCATCGGCGCACATCAGCGCGCGGGCCGCGGCGAAGCGGCACATCAATGGCGCGCCGCTGTCCTCGGCCAGCGCGGTCCTGGCCAGCTCCAGCACCCTCGGCCGGTCCTCGGCCCGGCTGGCCAGCTGCCAGGCCAGCACCGCGGCCTCGGCCCCGTCGCGCGGGACCGGCGGTGGCGCGGGCAGCACCGCGGCCGGGGTCTCCAGGTCGGGGCCCGCCTCGTCCTGGGCCAGCCAGCCCAGCGCGGCCAGCGGGGTCAGCTGGTCGCGCTGCCGGGTGGCGGCCGCCTCGCGGTGCACGTCGGAGACCAGCCTGCGGGTGGTCTCCGCGTCGCCCCGGCTCAGCAGCAGGTCAGCCGCCTCGACCACCGGGCTCCAGGTGTCCAGGCCGGTGTGCCGGATGAGCACCTGCCGGAGCCTGCCGTCACTGGCCTCCGGCAGGTCCACCACCTCAAGGCCGGCCAGCCGGATGAGCAGCCGGGCGCGGGTGGCCTCGACCATCGGCTCGCGCAGGGCGCGCCGCAGGGCCGCCACCGCCGCGGCCCGCTTGCCCTCCCTGAGCAGGCATTCCGACGCCTCGGCGAAGACCTCGCCCACCCACTGCCGCCCGGCCACCGGCACGCCACCGAGCAGCTCGGCCACTGTGAGCGCTCCCATTTCGACCGCGCGCCCCAGTTCGGCCGCGCGCATGCTCAAGGCGGCACGCTCCGCGGCGTCCCGTCCGGAGAAGGCGTCCACCGCCACCGAGGGGCAGGCCAGCCGGGGTGTGCCGCCGCCGACCACCAGTCCGGCGTCGACCAGGATCTCCAGCGCGTCCAGCACCCCGGCCGAACGCGGCTGGGCCAGCGCGGCGGTCATCTCGAAGCCGAAGTCCCGGCCACCGACGGCCATCGCGCGCAGCAGGGCCACCGCGTCCAGCGGCAGCGTGCGCACCACCCTGGCGATCCGCTCCGACCAGTCCCGCCGCGCGACCTCGTAGACCTCGGTCAGCCGGGGCGGGGTCAGCGGCTGACCGGTGGCGGCGAAGTGCCCGGCCACCGCGGCCGCCACCGCCGGTCTGCCCATGGCCGCCCGCGCGGTCGCCCGCGCCACCGCCTCCTCCACCGGGTGGCCGGTCGCCTTGGTCAGCAGGTCGGCGATGTCCCGCACGGAGAACGGCGGCAGCCGCAGCTGGATCGGCGCGACGGTGGCCACCACCCGCTCCAGCGGACCGTGCGCCGAGCCCAGCAACAGGATCGGCGTCTCCGGCGCCCGGCCGGCCATCTCGGCGAACCAGTTCCGGGACCAGCGGTCCGCCCAGTGCAGGTCGTCCACGGCCACCAGCAGCGGCCTGCCCGCGGCCAGCGCGGTGAACTCGCGGCACAGCAGCGCGTTGAGGCCGGCCGCGCACGGGGCGCGCTCGCAGCTGACCGCGAGGTCGGCGATCCGCTCCGGCGGGAGCAGCTCGGAGAGCAGCCTGGTCACCACCGCGTACGGAATCTCCGACTCCGACGGTGGGCACGGCGCTAACGTCACACCGAGTCCCAGTGAACGCGCGCGGGTGACCGCGTGCCGCAACAGGAACGAGCGACCCGAACCTATCGGGCCACTGACACCGACAATATGCGATTGACCTGCTTCCAGTTCGTCAACCAACTCATCCAGAACGCTGACCGCCGAAGTATCACTTGCTGACTCGTCCTCGACGACGAGGTGGACAAGGCTCATGGTGACCCCTATCCGGGTTCTGCAACCGACAGAAGGCAAGCCCCACCCAGCTCCGAGCACTATTCGTGATCGGCGGCCGACACATCCGCATCCCTCGAACCCGCTGCCCTTAGTACGGTTTGGAGTTCGCACTCTCCATGACCGGCGACGACCAGCAAAGACCCATATCAAGTATATTGAAGCCGGTCCTGGGGTTTTGCCGAAAATTTGAGCTGCGCTTGATCCAGGAACGCGCCAGTTTCGAAGTGGGCAGGCCTGGAGTTACGTGCTGATGACAGGTTCCCGCCAGCTCGCGGCCGGTGCGGCCCGTTCCCGCCGCCGCGGAACAGAAACCTCGATTCCACGATCCTTTGGCCCCAGCCGGTCCCACTCCTAGCAGTTTCCCGGTCCCGGCCAGCCGAGACTCGCCTGCGACGGCCACCTCTCCCCGGGATGCGCGGCCCCGGCGATAACCCGACGCCGGGGGGTCGTGCCTCCCCCATCCGCCGGGGCTGACCAGGCCGTCACAAGATCCACATCATCTAGCCATTTCCAAGTGCCGCAACTGTTTCATTAGTCCGAAGAGCGGGTGAGTCACCCTGATGGTCCACTCGCGACACCGCACTTGTGACCGCATCAAGGAGACCGCGTGTGTAGGCGAGCGCTGATCACTGGAGTTACCGGACAGGACGGCTCCTACCTGGCCGAGTACCTGCTGGAGCAGGGATACCAGGTGTGGGGCCTGATCCGTGGGCAGTCCAACCCGCGCAAGTCGCGGGTGAGCAGGCTGGTCAAGGACCTGTCGTTCGTGGACGGGGACCTGCTCGACCAGGGCAGCCTGATCTCGGCGGTGGACATGGTCCAGCCGGACGAGGTCTACAACCTGGGCGCGATCTCCTTCGTGCCGCTGTCCTGGCAGCAGGCCGAGCTGGTCACCGAGGTCAACGGCATGGGCGCGCTGCGCATGCTGGAGGCGATCCGGCTGGTCTGCGGCCTGGACAAGTCCCGGACCGGCGGCAACGACCAGATCCGGTTCTACCAGGCCTCCTCCTCGGAGATGTTCGGCAAGGTGGCCGAGACCCCGCAGAGCGAGACCACCATCTTCCACCCGCGCAGCCCCTACGGCGTGGCCAAGGCCTACGGCCACTTCATCACCAAGAACTACCGCGAGTCCTTCGGCATGTACGGGGTCTCCGGCATCCTGTTCAACCACGAGTCGCCCCGCCGCGGCGCCGAGTTCGTCACCCGCAAGATCTCCCTCGCGGTGGCCCAGATCAAGCTCGGCCTGCAGAAGGAGCTGCGCCTGGGCAACCTGGACGCGGTGCGCGACTGGGGTTTCGCCGGGGACTACGTGCGGGCCATGCACCTGATGCTGCAGCAGGACGAGCCCACCGACTACGTCATCGGCACCGGCCGGATGCATTCGGTGAAGGACGCGGTCCGGATCGCCTTCGAGGCGGTGGACCTGGACTGGCGCGACTACGTGGTCATCGACCCCGAGCTGGTGCGCCCTGCTGAGGTGGAGACCCTGTGCGCGGATGCCAGCCGGGCCCAGGTGGAACTCGGCTGGAAGCCCAGCGTGGACTTCACCGAACTGATGAACATGATGGTGGAGTCCGATCTCCGCTCGGCCACCAGGAACAACCAGATCGAGGAACTGCTGCCGGCCGCGGGCTGGTAGTCCGCAGTACTCCCGGCGCGCCGGCGGAGCCACTCCGCCGGCGCGCCGTTGTCATGTCGGTCGAATGGAGGACAACGGACGACAAAGGCTGTCCGGTTTCGGACACACGACCGGGCCGGTACGACAGCGGGTCGTACCGGCCCTGATCGGCAGATCACTTCATTCCGCGATCTTCGTGCTCCCGCACCAGGTGTAGACCGGCAGGTTCTCCTCGCCGATCCGACGGTTCTGGCCATGGTAGGCGAAGTGCTCGTACCCCGCCCCGAATGCCACCTTGATTTTCTCGTCGAGCCGGTCCACGTGCCAGACCTGCTCAATCCTGGACTGCTCGACCGGACCGCCGGACAAAAAGATTCGAGTGCTCATCTTTCGATGCCTCCTCTGGGTTATCTTTATTGTGCGACATTCGTCACTAGGGAAATCGCCAAAGGATGCGGCCCTGGGGTTTCGTCACACCGCCGTGCGGCCTGCGGCCAGCGCCCTGGTCAGCTGGGCGCGCACCGCGTCCTGGTGCTCGGCGAGGAAGAAGTGGCCACCGGGGTACACCTCGACCCGGAACTCGCCCTCGGTGTGCCCGCGCCATGCCTCCGCCTCGGCCATGGTGGTCTTCGGGTCCGCGTCTCCGGTCAGCACGGTGATCGGGGTGCGCAGCCGACGGTCGGCCGGGGCCCGGTAGGTCTCGATGGCGCGGTAGTCGTTGCGCAGCGCGGGCAGGCTCATCCGCAGGATCTCCTCATCGGCGAGCACCGCGCCGGAGGTCCCATTGAGGGTGGCCATCTCGGCGATGATCGCGTCATCGCCAAGCAGGTGCACCCGTTCCGGCCGGGTGGTGGAGGGAGCCCGCCGCCCGGAGGCGACCAGCTCCACCGCACCGGCGCCCGCGCGCTCCAGCCGGAGCGCGAGCTCAAAACCGATCGCCGCGCCCATGCTGTGCCCGAACAACACCGTCGGTTTGGGCGTCAACCGGGCAAGCTCTTCGGCAATGTGGTCAGCCAGTTTCTCAATATCCGGGATACCTTGGTCGCGCAGCCGGTCCTGCCGGCCCGGATACTGGATCGCGACCACGTCCACCGCGGGCGCGAGCTTCTGGGATACCGGGTAGTAGAAGCTGGCCGACCCCCCGGCGTGGGGTAAGCACACCAGTCTGGTACTACTTGCCGCCGAGGGGTGGAACCGTCGGATCCACTGGGTCGTCTCGGTATCGGCTATCGCCACGGGCGTTGATCCCTTCGTCATGTTCACTTGACGTAGCTGGGCAGCACCCGGGGTGGCCACGAACCCACCCCGAACAGGCCCATAGAATACGCCTTGGAAACCAGCGCGGGACGGTTCTTCGCCTTCAACCGGCGCAACAGCGTGGTCACGTGGTATTCGACGCCGCCCCGGCTCAGGTGGAGCATGGAGGCGAGCTGCACGGTGGAAATCCCGGCCGCCACGCCTTCCAGAATGCGCGCGTCCATGTCCGTGAGCAGCTTCCGGCTTGATGACAGCATGTGACCGCTGCGGTCGCTGGCCTCCGGGCGCACGATGACCATGATGCGCTGCACCTTGCCGCCCTCGCCTGCCACGGCCACCCCGGTCAGCTCACCGCTGAAGTCCGGCTCGCCGCTGCGCAGACCCGCGATCTGGCTGGTGAACCGGGTCTTCTGCCCGTCGAGCAGCCGGCCGAGCCCCTGCATGACGCTCTCCCGCACACTGGCGTGCAGCAGCTCCACGAACGTTCGCCCACAGGTGTCGCCAGCAGACCTGCCAAAGAGACGAAGAAGCTTCGCGTTGGCTTCGATGACCCGGAGTGACGAGTCCAGCGTCGCCACACAGATTCCGGACTGGTCGAAGAGAGACCTGACTATTTCCTGCGCGTCATCAACCTTCCGCATTCCGCTAACCGACTCATGCAAAGCCGTCGCCGCCACGTCAGCACTCATCGGATGATCAGTCCTCCCGTTGAGAGATTGTGATCCAAACCCGCCTGGCACGTTCACCCGGCTAGGTGGCCCCTTACGGAATGGATCGTCTGTGGCCACCCAAGTCATGTCAACGAGAGTCCAACAGCCTGTCTTAACACTGTGGTCCGCAGGCAGAGCAGGTTCGGACCGTGCGGACCCCCGCAATGACCTGGAGCAATGCGGCCAGTTGGCGGTAGCCGGACCGGCGACCACCGGTCAATTCGACCGGTTTTGTAACCGAACGCAGCCGATAATTACCCGCAGTAGCCGGATACGCGGCCTTGTCCGGTGATTGCGAATGGAAGTACTACATTTCCTGTCATCCACGCCCGCACAACACCTCAACTGGACCTCAAGAGCGGGTCACCCCTCGATTTGACTAATTCTTAAGGTAGGGACATAACCGCGGTGTCGTTAAGGTGCCTGGCGATTTCCGGACGCGGTCTAGGTCGACACGACCTAGGCTGGGCTGGTGATCACCCGCCCCATCATCTCGGACCTGGTGCGCGGCGCGCTGGAACTGGAGCGCACCGAGCGCGGTCTCCGGCCGCACCGCCTGCCGGCCCGCGCCCGCGCGCAGTGCGCCGACGGTCAGCTGGCCATGGCCGAGGCCCAGCCCTCCGGCGTCCGCCTGGTCTTCCGCACCACCGCCACGGCCATCGAGCTGGACACCCTGCGCACCACGATGAACTACCAAGGCGCGCCACCGCGGCCCGGTGGCGTCTACGACCTGCTCGTCGACGGCGAGCTGACCGCGCAGGCCAGCACCACCGGCGGCAACACCGTGCTGATCGACCTGGCCACCGGCACCAGCCAGGCCCAGCAGGGTCCGGCAGGCACGGTCCGCTTCGAGGGGCTGCCGGAGCGCGCCAAGCAGGTGGAGATCTGGCTGCCGCACAACGAGCTGACCGAGCTGGTCGACCTGCGCACCAACGCCCCGATCGAGCCCGTGCCACCACAGGGCCGCACCTGGCTGCACCACGGCAGCTCGATCAGCAACGGCTCCAACGCGGCCAGCCCCACCGGCACCTGGCCCGCCCTGGCCGCCGCGAGCGCGGGCGTGCAGCTGGTCAACCTGGGCTTCAGCGGCAGCGCCCTGCTGGACCCGTTCACCGCGCGCACCCTGCGCGACCTCCCGGCCGAGGTGATCAGCCTGAAGCTGGGCATCAACCTGGTCAACGCCGACCTGATGCGGCTGCGCGCCTTCGGCCCCGCGGTGCACGGCTTCCTGGACACCATCCGCGAGGGCCACCCGGACACCCCGCTGCTGGTGGTCTCCCCCATCCTGTGCCCGATCCACGAGCACACCCCCGGCCCCGGCATGCCCGACTTCAGCACCGGCCAGGTCCTCTTCCACGCCACCGGCGAACCCGCGCCCGGCAAGCTGACGCTCACCGTCATCCGCGAGGAACTGGCCCGCATCGTCGAGCAGCGCCAGGCCGAGGACGCCAACCTGCACTACCTGGACGGCCGCGAGCTCTACGGTGAAGCCGACTTCGCCGAGCTGCCGCTGCCCGACCGGCTGCACCCCGACGCCGCCACCCACCGCCGCATCGGGGCCCGCTTCGCCGCCCTGGCCTTCGGCCCCGGCGGCCCGCTGAGCAACGGAGCAGCACGGTGACCGAACCGACCCACCGCGAACGCAACGCGATGATGATCGCCAAGATCCGCGAGGCCGAGCCGCAGCCCTACACCGAGGGCCGGCACGTGCTCCGGGTCCTGTGCGTGCCCGGCCGCCACACCGGCACGCCGCGCGAGGTGCCGCTGGCGGTGACCCAGCTGGACGGGCAGTACTACGTCTGCTCGCCCAGCAGGCGCCGGGACTGGACCGCCAACCTGCTCGCCGCCGGTGCGTGCCGGATCGAGCAGGACCCTGGCCGGGCCTATCGCGCGGAGCTGGTGGAAACGGACATCGGTGCCACAGTCCTGGCCACCTATCTGGGCAACGTCCGGCCAGGTGGGGCGAACATGTGGCCGTTCCCGAAGGACGCGCCGGCCTCGGTGATCCGCGAGCACCTGACCGAGGTCGCGGTCATCCGCCTCATTCCCGCCTGAGCTACCCGGCGAGCTTGCCCTCGACGAAGAGCATCCGCAGCTCGATCGAGCCTTCCCGGAACTTCACCGCCTCCCGGTACTCCGGCGAGTCGTGCCACTCCCGCAGCCGCGCCATGTCCGGGAACTCCAGCACCGTGACCACCCGCTCCGGCGAGGGCCAGCTGCCCACCGCCACCTCCGGCACCTGCCCCTGCACCAGGTAGCGGCCGCCGTAGCGGTGGATCGACGGTTCGGCCAGGGCGCGGTACTTCAGCGCGCCCTCTTCGTCCAGCTGCACGGCATCCACCAGCACGTACGCGGGCATGTCTGCTCCCCAGTGGTCATTTACTACACGGCGTGTACCTTTGACACACCGGATACTACGGCAACGCAGTAGAGTGTCAACGGTGCCGACGACCACGGACCAGCCGCCCACCCGGCGGGAGCGGCTGCGCGCGGAGACCATCCGGGAGATCACCACCATCGCGCTGGCGCAGATGGCCGAGGGCGGGCCGGGCGCGATCTCGCTGCGCGGCATCGCACGCGAGATGGGCATGACCGCCAGGGCCATCTACAGCTACTTCCCGACCAGGGACGACCTGGTCACCGCGTTGATCGGCGGCTTGAGCGAGTCGCTGGCCGGCGCGCTGGAGTCCGCGCGGGACGCGGTGCCCGCCACCGAGCCCGCGGCCCGGCTGCTCGCCTGGGGCGAGGCCCTGCGCGCCTGGGCGGTGGCCAACCCGGCGGGCTTCCGGCTGGTCTACGGCGACCCGGTGCCCGGCTACCAGCCACCGCCCGGCGGCCCGGCCGAGCAGGCCGCGCGCCGGATCTGCGCCGGCCTCAACCGCCTGGTCGCCGAGGTGGGGCAGCCCAGGGCCGCGGACCAGGTGGACTGGTCGGCGTTCCCGGCCGAGTACGCGGCCAAGGTCAGGGCGGACGTGCCCGAGGTCTCGCCCGCGGTGGTCTCACTCGCGCTGCGGGTCTGGGGTCGGCTGCACGGACTGGTCACGCTGGAGGTCTTCGGGCACCTGGGTTCGGTGTCCGCCGATCCGGCCGCGCTCTACCGGGCCGACCTGCTCGACCTGCTCGACTCGGTGGGCGCCGATGTTCCTCGTTGAGCAGCGGAGCCGGGGGTGACCGCGCGGAAGACCGCGTCCCGGCCGAGCAGCAGCGCGCAGCCCGCCGCGAGCAGCATGAACCCGGCGATGACCAGCATCCCGGCCCGGTAGTCGCCGGTCAGGTCGCGCAGCCAGCCGGTCAGGTAAGGGGCGAGGAAGCCGGAGGTGTTGGCCAGCGAGGCGATCACCGCGATGCCGCCGCTGGCCGCCGCCCCGGTCAGGAACGCGCCGGGCAGCTGCCACCACACCGGCAGGGTGATGAACGCGCCCACCGTGGTAACCGTGATCGCCAGCATGACCAGCACCGGCGAGTCCAGGTACAGCGCGAGGCCCAGCGCCAGCGCGGCCGGGATCAGCGGGATGGCGATGTGCTGGATGCGCTCGCCGGTCCGGTCGGAGTGGCGGGCGTAGAACCACATCGACAGCGCCGCCGCGGCCGAGGGCACGGCGGTCACCAGGCCGATCTGGACAGTGGAAAGATCGCCGCGCAGACCGGCCACGATCTGCGGCAGGAAGAAGGTCAGCGCGTACAGCCCGCCGCTGATGCCGAAGCCGACCAGCGCGATGAGGTAGACCCGCCGGTCCCGCAGCGCCGCGCGCAGCGAGCTCCGGCCGTGCCCGGCCACCGCCTCCCGGTCCGCCTCCAGCGCGGCGCGCAGCGCGGTCGCCTCGGCCTCGGGCAGCCAGCGGGCGGTCTCCGGGCGGTCCGGCAGCAGGACCAGCACCAGGGCGCTGAGCAGCAGTGCGGGCAGACCCTCGGCCAGCAGCATGAACCGCCATCCGGCCAGCTCGATCAGCAGTGTGGACAGCGGGGTGCCGATGGCCACGGTGACCGGCACGGCCAGCATGAACAGCGCGGTGACCTGGCCGCGCTCGCGCCGGGGGAACCACTCGGTGAGGTAGAGGATCATGCCGGGCAGGAACCCGGCCTCGCACACCCCGAGCAGGAACCGCAGCAGGTAGAAGCCGGTCTCGTCCTGGATGAACGCGGTGCCGGTGGCGCACAGGCCCCAGCCCAGGGTGATCACCGCGATCCACCGGCGCGCGCCGACCCGGCGCAGCACCTGGTTGCTGGGCAGCTCGAACAGCGTGTAGCCGACGAACAGCAGCCCAGCGCCCAGCCCGAAGACGGTGCTGCTGAAGCCGAGCTCGGCGTTCATCCGCACCGCGGCCACGCCGACGTTGACCCGGTCCAGGTAGTTGACGAAGTACAGCACCGCCAGGAACGGCAGCAGCCGCCAGCGGGCCCTGCCGATCGCGCGGTCCAGCGGGTTTTCCGTCAGTGCACGCAGAACTCGTTGCCTTCCACATCGGCCATGGTCACGAAGTACTGCCCGCGCTCGCGGCCGGTGCGCGCCACCGTCCCGCCGCGCGCGCACAACCGCGCCACCAGCGCGTCCACCTTGGCGATCTTCTCAGCCAGGTCGTCGCCGGGCGCGGTGGCCTGGATGTCCAGGTGCAGCCGGTTCTTGCCCTGTTTGCCCTCCGGCACGCCGAGGAAGCAGATCCGGCCGTCGCCGTCCGGTTCGACCACCGAGGCGAACTCGGCCACCTCCTCGGGCGGGAAACCCTTGGCCCGCTGGAACTCCAGCCAGCTGGGCTGGCCGTCCGGCGGGTCCTGGACGCGGTAGTCCAAGGCGTAGGCCCAGAACTCGGCCATCAGGTCCGGGTGCCGGCAGTCGACGACCACCTGGAAGGCGCGTGGCATACCGCCAGCATTCCACGATCAGCCCGAGCGCAGCTGGGCCACCCGGACATCGAGGTTGCGGAAGTGCTCGGTCATCGCGGCCGCCGCGCGGTCGGCGTCCCGCTTGCGCAGCGCGGTCACGATGGCCCGGTGCCTGCGCACGGTCTGCATCGGGTTGGGGTCGGTGACGCCGAGGCGGTGGTTGACCCGGTGGAAGACGTCCCAGAACGCGCGCAGCAGCTGGGTCAGCAGCGCGTTGTCCAGGCAGCGGTAGAGCACCTCGTGGAACTCGCGGTCCTGCTCGGCGAAGGTCTCCCCGCTCTTGGCCCGCTCGCTCATCCGCTTGGTGACCTCGTCCAGCCCGGCCAGGTCGGCGGCCGGGATGATCTCGGCCACCCGGCGGATCAGCACGCCCTCCAGCGCCTCGCGCACCTCGACGATCTCCTCCATCGAGCGCAGGTCGCGGCCGATGTCGTGCAGCACCCGGAAGGTCAGCCCGTCGGCCAGCGGGTCCAGCGACAGCCGGCCGACGTAGGTGCCGAAGCCGTGCCGGATCTCCACGATGTCCAGTGCCTGCAAGGCTTTCAGCGCCTCGCGCACGGAGTTGCGGCTCACCCCGAAGGTCTCGACCAGCTCGGTCTCGGTGGGCAGCGGGTCACCCGACTTCAAGCCGCGGCTGAGGATCAGCCCGGTGATCTCGTCCCGGATCGCCCGGTTCATCCGGGTGGCCAGCCTGGGCTCCTGCTGCGTCACGATTGGACCTCCTGCATCCAGCAAACCTTAGAGCAGACCGGCCTCGGCCAGGTGCGAGCGCACCGCGGCGCGCTCGGTGTCGTCCAGCGGGATCATCGGTTCGCTGGTGACCGGGTTGGCGATCACGCCGAGCGCGGCCAGGCCCTCCTTGAACGCGCCAATCGCCGAGGAGTAGCGGCCCATCCGCGCACCGCCGACGTGGATCAGCTCGAACAGCTTGCGCAGCCGCAACTGTTCGGCGCGGGCGGCGTCCCAGTCGCCGCGAGCGGCCGCGTGGTAGAGGCGGACGTAGCCGTGCGGGTCCAGGTTGCCGATGCCCGGCACCAGGCCGTGCGCGCCGAGGAACAGTCCGAGGTCGGCCAGGGTCTCCGAGCCGGAGTAGCAGTGGAAGACCGAGCGGTCGGTGCGCTCCAGCACCGCGCGCAGGCCGTCCAGGTCGCCGCTGGAGTCCTTGAGCCCGGCCAGGGTGCCGTCCCCGGCCAGCTCCACCACCACCTCCACCGGCAGCTTGCTGCCCACCGAGGCCGGGATGTCGTAGGCCAGCAGCGGCAGGTCGACCGCGGCCCGGATGGCCCGGAAGTGGCCGGGGAACTCGCTGGGGTGGGTGGGCGCGTAGAACGGCGCGGTGGCCACCAGCGCGTCCGCGCCCAGCGCCTTGGCCGCGCGGGCGTGCTCGAGCACCCGGGGCGTGGTGGTGTCGATGATCCCGGCCAGCACCGGCACCTGGCCGGCGGCCACTCCGGCGACCACTTCCAGCGCTCGCTGACGGAGCTGGTCGGGCAGGTAGGCGACCTCGCCGGTGGAGCCGGTGACGAACAGCCCGTGCACCCCGGCGTCGAGCAGGTAGGCGGTGAGGCGTTCCAGCGAGGGCACGTCCAGGTCGCGCTGGCTGGTCAGCGGGGTGCACACGGGTGGCACGACACCGCCGTGGAGCTGGGTCACGAGCTTCTCCCTTGCGGAGCGGAACCGGTGGGGCCTACGGTCGGCTGACATCCTACGTCCGATGTCCAATGTCCAGCCAGTGCGAGGTCCCGTGAGCTCAGTGGTGCGCGACCGGCTCGGCCGGTTCGCCTTCGGCGCCGACTACAACCCGGAGCAGTGGCCGGAGCAGATCCAGGACGAGGACATGGCGCTGATGCGCGCGGCCGGGGTGAGCCTGGTGTCGGTGGGCATCTTCAGCTGGGCGGTGGCCGAGCCGGAGCCTGGCCGGTACCAGCTGGACTGGCTGGACCGGGTGCTGGACCGGTTGGCCGCCAACGGGATCGGCGCCTGCCTGGCCACCATGACCGCCTCCCCGCCGCCGTGGCTGGCGCACCGGCACCCGGAGACGCTGCCCCGCCGCGCGGACGGCACCCTGCTCTCCCCCGGCGCGCGGCAGCACTACTGCCCGTCCAGCCCGGTCTACCGCGCCTACGCCGCCGGACTGGTGGAGACGCTGGCCACCCGCTACGCCGATCATCCCGCGCTGGCCATGTGGCACGTCAACAACGAGTACGGCTGCCACGTGCCGGAGTGCTTCTGCGACGTTTCGGCCGCGGCCTTCCGCGACTGGCTGGCCGAGCGCTACCAGGGCATCGACGGGCTCAACGAGGCCTGGTCCACCACGTTCTGGTCGCAGCGCTACCACGAGCTGGCCGAGGTGCGCCCGCCGCGCACCGCGCCGACCTTCCCGAACCCGGCGCAGGTGCTGGACTACAAGCGGTTCTCCTCACACGCCCTGCTGGAGTGTTTCCTGCTGGAGAAGGAGATCCTGCGCCGGGTCACCCCCGGGGTGCCGGTGACCACGAACTTCGTCGGTGCCTGGCACCGGATCGACGTGGCCTCCTGGGCGCCGCACCTGGACGTGGTCTCCTACGACTCCTACCCCGACCCGCACGACCCGGACACCGTGGCGCAGGCCGCTTTCGCCTACGACCGGATGCGCGCGCTGCACGGGAAACCGTGGCTGCTGCTGGAACAGGCGCCCAGCGCGGTGAACTGGCGCACCCGCAACGCGCCCAAGGCGCCCGGCCAGATGCGGCTGTGGAGCTACCAGGCGGTGGCCAGGGGCGCGGACGCGGTGATGTACTTCCAGTGGCGGCAGTCCCGCGGCGGCGCGGAACGCTTCCACTCCGCGATGGTGCCGCACGCCGGCCCGAGCGCCCGCGCGCACCTGGAGACCGCCGCGCTCGGCGCGGAGCTGGCCCGGCTGGAACCGTTGCTGGGCAGCGGAACCGACGCTTCGGTGGCGTTGCTGGCGGACTGGTGCAGCGGCTGGGCGGTGCAGGGCAGCGCGCTGCCCTCGGCCGACTTGTCCTTCGAGGACGCCAACCTGGCCCACTACCGTCCACTGTGGACAGCGGGGATCGCGGTGGACGTGGTGTCCACGCAGGCTGACCTGAGCCGCTACCGGCTGCTCGTGGTGCCCAACCTCTACCTGGTGGACGAGCCGGTGGCCGCCCGGCTGGTGGCGTACGTGCGCGCGGGCGGGCACCTGGTGCTGTCCTTCTTCTCCGGCATCGTGGACAGCGCGGACCGGGTGCACCTTGGCGGCTACCCCGGCCCGTTCCGCGAGCTGCTCGGTCTCACCGTGGCGGAGTTCTGGCCGCTGCCCGCCGACGGTGTGATCGCGCTGGAGTCCGGTGGCACCGGGCGGATCTGGTCGGAGTGGATCACCCCGGTGGGCGCGGAGGTGCTGGACCGCTTCGCCGAGGGCGAGCTGGCCGGACTCCCGGCGATCACCCGGCACGCCTTCGGCGCGGGGGTGGCGACCTACCTGGGCACCCGGCCGGATGAGGCCGGTATGGCGGAGGTGCTCGGCCGGGCACTGGCCGAGGCCGGTGTCGAACCGGTGCTGGCCGGGTTGCCGGCGGGCGTGGAGGCAGCCGAGCGCCGTGGTGACCAGCGGTGGCTGTTCCTGTTGAACCACAACACTTCCGAGGTGACCGTGCCGGTGCCCGAGGGCGCGGTGGACGCCCTGACCGGCGAGCCGCTCGCCACAGCGGAACGGCTCGCCGGTCGCGGTGTGCTGGTGGCGCGGCTGCCGTTGGCCTGAAGCTGCCACCGGCTGGATCGGCCCCGCGGCTCGCCCCACCCTGGACCGGTCGGGGAGTTGACGCTGGGGGAGGGACGGTCCAGTGGCCGGTTGGTGGAGGTGGCTGCTCGCGGTCGCCCCGGACGGCACCGCCTACCCGGGCCTGGAGTCCTTCGCCGAGGACTCCGCGCTGCTCGAACCCGGCACCCACCGGCTCCGCCGATCCGGCGAGGACCCCCTTGCGCCACCTGGCTGAGGCGCGCCGGCCGGGCAGCGCCTCAGGCCACCGCCAGCACCCGCTGCCGGGCCGCCTGCAGCTCCCGCCCGGGCGGAATCTGCAGCTCCTCCCACAGCAGCCCCTTGATCTGCCGGTACGCCGCGAGCGCGTCCGCCCGCCGCCCGGCCCGCTCCAGCGTGCTCACCAGCCGCGCCCACACCTGCTCGTCGTAGGGCTGCGCGGCCACCGACTGACGCAGCACCACCACCGCCTCCGGATAGCGCTTCCTGGCCAGCAGCGCGGTCACCAGAGCGGAGCGGCCGCGGTCCCGCAGCTCGGTCAGCCGGGTCTGCTCGGCCAGCGCGCACATGCCCAGGGAGCTGAACGGGGTGCCCCGCCACAGTCGCAGCGCGGTGTCCAACCCGGTGGCGGCGGCGTCGTGGTCGCCGTCGGCCATCGCCCGGTGGCCTGCCGCGAGCAGGGTCTCGAACTCGGTGACGTCCAGGATGGCGTGGCCGGGGTTGAGCCGGTAGGCGCCGCGGATGCTGTCGATGCTCAACGCGCCGAGCGGGACGAGCCGCTTGCGCCACTGGCAGACGAACGCGCGCAGGTTGACCGGTGCCGAGGGCGGCGGCCGGTCGCCCCACAGGGTCTCTACCAAGCGGTCGGTGGGGCACCATTGGCCGCGCCAGAGCGCCAGCGCGGTCAGCAGGGTCTGCGGGCGGGCGGAGAGCAGCGGCAGCGGCCGGTCCGCGTGCCACAGCTCCAGGTGGCCGAACAGCCGGAGCACGGTCTTGTCCATGTGGGCCCTTCCTCCATCGGGGCCCTCACCTTGCGCGGACGGGGTACAGCAGGCGTTCAGGGAGAGTTCTGCCGGGCACCAGAGGTGTCCGGAGCACTACTGGTAGTCACGGTGCGGGTCTGGCAAGCTCTGACCGCGAGGTCAGCGAGGGGGCGGGTGTGCTGTTCAGGGTGTTCGGGGTGCTGGAGGTGCACGGGCCGGACGGGGTGCTGGAGTTCGCCGCGGACAAGCCCCGCCGGATGCTCTCCGCCCTGCTGCTGCACGCCAACCGCTGGGTGCCCGACCACGAGCTGGTCGAGACGATCTGGCCGGCCGGCGCGCCGGTGTCGGCGGCGGGCAACGTGAAGACCTACGCCAGCCAGGTGCGCAAGCTGCTCGCCCCGTTCGACACCCAGGCCGGCCGGCTGGAACGGCGGCCGGGGGCCTACCGGCTCACCGTGGCCCGCGCCGAGCTGGACACCATGGTCTTCGAGGACCGGATCGGCCAGGCGGAGGCCGTGCTCGGCGCGGACCCGGCGCGGGCCGCCGAGCTGGTCACCGAGGCGCTGGCGCTGTGGCGCGGCGAGCCGTTCGAGTCCCTCGCGGTGGAGGCGGCCGGGGTCGAGCTGGCCCGGCTGACCGAGCTGCGCTGGTCGGCCCGGCACACCCTGGCCGACGCGCTGGTCGCGGCGGGCAGGCACCGCGAGGCGATCGGCCTGCTGCGCGCGATGACCACCGAGGACCCGCTCAAGGAACCGACCTGGCTGCGCCTGCTGGCCGCGCTGGACGCCGACGGCAGGCGGGCCGAGGCGCTGCTGGCCTACCAGGAGGCGCGCCGGGCCATCGTGACCGAGCTGGGTATCGAGCCGGGGGCGGCCCTGCGCGAGGCGTACCAGCGGGTGCTGGTGACCGACCCGCCCACCGCGCCGGACCGGCAGGCCGCCACCCCGCCACCCGAGCGACCCGCCGCCGCCACGCAAGCTCCCGCCAGCCCCGCCAGCCCCGCCGCCCCAGCCACTCCCGCCGCCCAGCCATCCGAGCCACCACCCTCGCCTGCCAGGTCCCGGCTACGGCGGTCGCGGTGGATCGTGGCCGCCTCGCTCGCACTGACCGCGGTGCTGGCCGCGGGCGTGGTGACCGCGATCCGCTGGTGGCCGGACAACTCTGCCGAGCCGGTCACGGCCGCGGAACGGTTCGGCTGGGGCCAGCCGCTGCACGCCGCGGAGTTCCGCACCGGCCTGGACGACGGCTGGACCGCGGCGGGACCCCGGCCGGGGCAGCACAACCGGGGCAGGAAGATCCCCGAGCGGGTCAGCGTGCGCGACGACGTGCTGACCATCACCGGCGACGCCAACGGCGACACCGGATACATCAGCCGCGACGAGGGTTCCTTCCGCACCCGCTGGGAGGCGCGGGTGCGGCTGCCGCCGGGCTGCGCCTGCTACCGGCCGCTGCTCACCCTGTGGCCGGTCAAGGAAGACTTCCCGGCGGGCGGCGAGATCGTCTTTCTGGAGGTGTTCGACCCGGAGCGGCAGACCGCGCACTTCTTCCTGGCCGATGAGAACACCAAGGACAACCGGTACACCGAGTCGCGCGCGGTCGACATGACGAAGTGGAACCACTTCGCGGTCGAGTGGACCGAGAACGAGCTCACCGGCTACATCAACGGCGAGAAGTGGTTCCACACCGCGCAGCGGGACAAGCTGCCGCCGGGGCCGATGCGCCCGACCATCAAGCTGGACGCGACCATGACCACCGAGTTCCGGCCGGCCACCATGGAGGTGGACTGGATTCGCGAGTACCGGACCTAGCCGAGCTGGGTGAAGGTGATCGTCTCGTACGGTCCACGCGCTCCGGTCTCGTACAGCAGTCCGATGGTGGATCCGTTGAGCCGCACCAGGTCCGAGTAGGCGGCCGGGGCTTCGGAGACCCGGTGCAGCTGCCACCAGGTCCGGCCCTGGTCGGTGCTGGCCCGGACTGACATCGCCCGGCGGGCGGCCGGGTCGGCGGGTCCGGAGTACAGCAGCAGACCGGGATCCGCCGTCTGCAGCACGCTGCCTTGCACCCTGGGCCCCTCGATCGTCCTTTGTGGACGGTAGGGCGAGCTGAGGGTACGGCCGCCGTCGGCGCTGACCGCGTCCAGCCTGCCCGCGAGTGTGCCCTGGTTGCGGCTGGAGAAGTACAGGCGGCCGTCCGGCAGCTGGGCGACGGTGGTCTCGTTGGCCGCGATCCCGGTGTCGGCGCGGTCCTCGGTGAAGCCGATCCGCCAGGTGCGGCCGCCGTCGTCGCTGAGCAGGGCGTGCCCGCCGTGGTACTTCTGCTCGGCCCCGGTGTCCGCCGAACCGGGCGGTGGCGCGCTGGAGTGGTTGGCGGGCACCACGATCCGGCCCTGCCGGGTGGTGATCGCGTGGCCGGGGCCGGTGGCGTACCAGCGCCAGTCCGGCTTCTTCGCCGTCGAGGTGATCTCCCGTTCCGGCGTCCAGGTGCGGCCGTTGTCCTTGCTGCGCTGGAGGAACACCCGCCGGGTGTCCGCCGGGGACACCGCGCCGGTCATGATCTCCCGTTCGGTGACCGGGCCGTTGCGGGTGGTCAGCAGCAGGACCTCGCCGCCGGGCAGCACCACCGGGGCCGGGTTGCCCGCGGTGGCCTCGCCGTTGCGGGAGACCACCGACAGCGGTCCCCAGGTGCAGCCACCGTCGCTGGAGCGGCGCAGCACCACGTGGATCGCGCCGGTGTCGCCTGCGGAGTGCACCCGG
The DNA here is from genome assembly GCF_053591555.1 of Crossiella sp. NPDC003009. NCBI lineage: Bacteria > Bacillati > Actinomycetota > Actinomycetes > Pseudonocardiales > Pseudonocardiaceae > Crossiella > Crossiella sp. NPDC003009. The sequence continues at coordinate 177,317 of NZ_JBSFUA010000006.1, forward strand.
CCCTCGGCGAAGGCCAGCACCTCGCCGGAACCGGCCCGCACCACCGCCGGGATGCGGAAGGTGTGGTAGCCCTCGGTGCCGGAGCTGTAGGGCACCGAGGTGCAGGGCGTGCGCTGGATGGTGTCCAGGGGCAGCCGGAGCACCTGGCCGTCCGGTAGGTCGGCGTTGCCGGTCCGGAGGCGGTCCAGTTCGGCCTTGGTCAGCGCGCGGGTGTGCAGCCGGACCTCGTCCAGCGCGCCGTCGAAGCGCTGGCTGTGGTCCAGCCGCTGGCCCAGCACCAGCTGGAAGGACACCCGCTGGGTCACCGAGCCCGCCACCGCAGCGGCCGAACCGGCCTGCACGCCGTCCACCCAGAGCAGCAGCCGCCCCGCCGATCGTTGCAGCGCAACGTGGTGCCATTGGTTGTCGTCGTAGGCCTTGGTGGTGGCCACCGAGCTGCTGCCGCTGGGCGTGGTGATCCGGGCGATCAGCCGCTGGTTCGCCGGTTCGGCGCGCAGCCACAGCTGCGGCGCGGTCTCCCCCATGCCGCCCAGCCACAGCAGGACCTGCTCGCGCTGGGTCCCGCCGTAGCGGAACCAGGTGCTGAAGGTGAGCTCGCCGTCGCCGGGCAGCCGGGCCCGGTCGTAGGGCACCCGCAGGAAGTCGTCCGCACCGTCGAGCTCCAGGGCCTTGCCGAACCGGCCGGAGGTCAGCGCGGGACCGCCGATCGCGTTGGCGTCCTTGTGGATCCGGGAGGTGTCGGGGGTGGCCGGACCGGGCGGGTTGCGCCAGCCGAGGTCGTCCTCGGTGAAGCGGGTGAACCGGATCTCGTCCCTGGCGTCGACCTTGCCGCCCTCGTACAGCAGCCCGATCCGGGCGCTGGGCACGGACGGATCGCTGAGCTGCACCAGGTCGGAGTAGCCGGACCAGTCCGAGGTGATCCGGGTGCCCTGCTCGGCGTTCTCCCAGCTGCGGCCGTGGTCGTAGGAGGAGCGGATGGTCATCCAGCGGCGACGGTCGGTGTCGGCGGGTGCGGAGAACAGCAGCCGGTCCGGGCGGCCGGTGCGTTCCAGTCGCAGCACCGCGCCCTGCACGGTGGGCATGACCAGGTCCGGGATGGCCTGGAACCGCTGGCTGAAGGTGTTGCCGCCGTCCTTGCTGATCGCGAAGCTGTGGTTGCCGACCGCGCTGCCGCCCTGCTCGCGGGCCCCGGCGTAGACCGAGCCGTCGGCGAGCTCGGTGACGGTGAGTTCCTGTGGTTTCAACGGGAACGGCCCGCCGGGCGGGAACGTGATGCTGTCCACCGCGCCGACCTGCCAGGTCTTGCCGTGGTCGTCGCTGTAGACCAGCGCGGCCTCGTTGGCCACCGACTTGCTGCTGCCGCGGTCGCTGCTCTCCCCGCACACGCCGAAGACCAGGCGTCCCTTGTGCGGGCCGCGGGTCAGCTGGATGCCGTGGCCGGGGCCGGTGGCGTACCAGTAGTCCCAGGCGGGCAGCTTGACCTGGGCGCTCAGCTCCACCGGCGCGGACCAGGTGAGGCCGTCGTCGTCGCTGTGCTGCACGTGCGGGGTGCGCTTGCACGGCACGTCACAGGGTTTGTCGTCGGTGCGGCCCTTGTTGTAGCTGGTGAACAGGAAGATCCGGCCGGTGTCGTGGTCCACGATCGGCACCGGGTTGCCGTGGGTGTCCCCCTTGCCCTCGTTGACCAGTCGCAGCGGCGACCAGGTCTGCCCGCCGTCGGTGGAGCGTTTGAGCACCACGTCGATGTCGCCGGTGTCCCCGCAGTTGAGCACCCGGCCCTCGGCGAAGGCCAGCAGCGAGCCCTGCGCGGTGCGCACCACCGCCGGGATGCGGAAGCAGTGGTAGCCGTTTTCGTTGGCGGCCTTGAACACCGCCTGCTCGACCGGTTGCGCGGCCGCGCCCGGTGCGGTCAGTCCGGCCAGGAGCAGGAGTAACAGGGAGAACAGCGCTGTCACGCGCACGGCGGGTTTCCTCTCGGCTCACAGCTCCGGGTGGACACAGCGATAGGTGTGCTCGCCGAGGACGGTGAGCGGGGGCAGTTCGGCGGCGCACTCGGCGGTGGCCTTCCAGCAGCGGGTGCGGAAGTTGCAGCCGCTGGGCGGGTTGGTGGCCGAGGGCACGGGTCCATTGAGGACGATCGGCTCGACGGCGTGCCGCAGGCTCGGCGTGGCCGAGAACAGCGCGCGCATGTAGGGGTGGCGGGCGGCGGCGGGCACCGCGGCGGCCGGGGCGCGTTCCACGATCCGGCCCAGGTACATGGTGACGATGTGGTCGCTCATCCGCTGCACGGTCTGGATGTCGTGCGAGACGAACACCATGGCCAGGCCGAGCCGTTCGCGCAGTTCCACCAGCAGGTTGAGGATCTGCGCGCGCACGGAGACGTCCAGCGCCGAGGTCGGCTCGTCGGCGACCAGCAGCGCGGGCCGCAGGGCCAGTGCCCGCGCGATGGCCACCCGCTGCCGCTGCCCGCCGGAGAGCTGGCCGGGCACCGCGTCCGCCACGCTGCCGGGCAGGCCCACCAACGACATCAGCTCGCGTACCCGGTCGGCGCGTTCGGCCGGGGTGCCTTCGCGGTGCACGTCCAGCGGATCGCGAATGATCTTGGCGATGGGCAGGCGGCGGTTGAGCGCGGTGGCCGGGTCCTGGAAGATCATGCCCACATCGCGGCCGAACCGGCTGGCGCGCGCGGTCGCGGTCATCTGCCACAGCGACTCGCCGCGGTAGCGCACGGTGCCCTGGGTGGGCCGTTGCAGGCCGACGATCACCTTGGCCAGCGTGGATTTTCCGCAGCCGGACTCGCCGACCACGCCGATGGTCTGCCCGGCGGCCAGGGTGAGGCTGGCGTCGGTGAGCGCGTAGACGTGGTCGTGGCCGAACAGCCGGGCGGCGCGGATCCGGTACACCACATGGACGCCGTGGAGTTCCAGCAGGCTCATCGCGCCTCCAGCAGCTCGGTCCGCTCCGCCGGGAAGTGGCAGGCGATGAGGTGGTCCGCCTGGTCACCGATCCGCTCCGGCGGTTCCCGGTGGCAGACCGCGCGGGCGGCCGGGCAGCGGTCGGCGAAGCGGCAGCCGGGCGCGAAGTCGGCCGGCGAGGGCACCACACCCTTGATCTGGGTCAGTGTTTCCCGTTTGTCCTCAAGGGAAAGCACCGCGGAGAGCAGGCCGCGGGTGTAGTGGTGCCGCGGCGAGCCGACGATCTGCGCGGTCGCGCCGAGCTCGGCGACCTGGCCGCCGTACATCACCACCACCCGGTCGGCGATCTCGGAGACCAGCGCGAGGTCGTGGGAGACCAGGATCAGCGCGAAGCCCAGTTCGGCCTGCAACCGCAGCAGCAGCTGCACGATCTGGGCCTGCACGGTGACATCCAGCGCGGTGGTCGGTTCATCGGCCACGATCACCCCTGGGCTGCGGGAGAGCGCCATCGCGATGAGCACCCGCTGCCGCTGCCCGCCGGAGAGCTCGTGCGGGTACGCGCGCAGTGTCCTTTGTGGATCGAGGTTGACCAGTTCGAGCAGCTCGGCCGGGGTGCGGGTGCCGCCGCGGCGGGTGAACTGCTTGAGCTGGCTGCGAATGGTCATCGCCGGGTTGAGCGAGCTGAGCGCGTCCTGGTAGATCATCGCCAGGTCCTGGCCGAGGTAGCGGCGGCGCTGCCGGGGTGTCAGGGCGAGCAGGTTCTCCCCGGCGAAGCGGATCTCCCCGGAGACCCGGGCGTTGTCCGGCAGCAGGCCCATGACAGCCAGCGAGGTCAATGACTTGCCGCAGCCGGACTCGCCGATCAGGCCGAGCACCTCACCGGCCCGCACCGTGAAGGACACCTCGTCCACCACGTTGACCCCGTTGTGCCGGTCCGGGAAGGAGATCGCCAGCTTCGACACCGCCAGCACCGTCTCCCGGCCCGCCAGGTCGCGGGCACGCCGGTGCAGCCGCTCCCCCGCCTCGCGCAGTCCCTCGATCGGCAGCACCGGCTCGGCACCGGCCGGTTCTTCTTCGCCGGCAACGGCTTTCGCCGCCTGACCGGCCTGCGCGCGCCGGGCCGAGGGGGTGGCCCAGGCATCCGAGATGCCCTCGGAGAGCACGTTCAGCGCGAGCACGGTGACCAGGATGAGCAGGCCGGGGAACAGGGTGGCCCACCAGCCGCCGGTGAGCACCAGGTCCTTGCCGTTGGCCAGCACCGAGCCCCAGGACGGGTCCGGTTGCTGGATGCCCGCGCCGATGAAGGACAGCGAGGCCTCGAACACGATCGCGTCGGCCACCATCACCGTGCAGAACACCAGCACCGGCGCGGCGCAGTTGACCGCGACGTGCTTGAGCAGGATGTAGGCCCGGCGCGCGCCGATGATCCGTTCCGCGGCCACGTAGTCCTCGCGGTACTGGGCCAGCACGTTGGCCCGCACCACCCGCGCCACCGAGGGCGTGTTCAGGAAGGCGATGGCCAGGACCAGCACCTCGATGCCGCGGCCGAACACCGCGACCAGCACCGCGGCCAGCGCGATGCCGGGGAAGGCCATCACCACGTCGAGGATGCGCATCGCGGTCTCGTCCAGCGCGCGCCGCGAGGTGGCGGTGATCGCGCCGATCACCGCACCGGCCACCAGGGCCAGCGCGGTGGCGCCGAGGCCGATGGCCAGCGACCAGCGGGCGCCGTGCAGCAGCCGGGCGAAGATGTCCCGCCCCGCGGAGTCGGTGCCGAACCAGTGTTCCGCGCTCGGTCCAGCCACTGCCGCGCCGGTCAGGTAGGGGTCCCCGGCGAACAGCGGGGCGAGCAGGGCCAGCAGTGCCAACAGGACCAGCACCGCGAGGGCGAGCAGGGACGGGAGCTTGAGGCGGCGCGTCACGAGTGGCTCCGCAGACGTGGGTTGGCGATCAGGTAGAGGATGTCGACGATCAGGTTGACCAGCACGAAGCCCAGCGCGATCGTGATCACGAAGCCCTGCACCTTCGCGGTGTCGCCGTCGGTGACCGCCTGGATCATGTTCTGTCCCATGCCCGGCAGCGCGAACATGGTCTCGATGACCACCGCGCCGCCGAGCAGGTAGCCCAGCCGCAGGCCGAGCACGGTGAGCGGGGTGACCATCGCGTTGCGCAACACGTTGCGCCCCACCACGACCACCGGCGGCAGCCCGCCGCCTCGAGCGGTGCGCACGTAGTCCTTGTCCAGCTCCTCCACCATCGAGGTGCGGATGATCCTGGTCAGCTGGGCGGCCACCGGCAGCGCCAGGGACACCGCGGGCAGCGCCATCGAGTTGAGCCAGCCGCCGAGGGAGTCGGCCGGGCTGATGTAGCCACTGGTGGGGAACAATCCCTGCCCGACGGCCAGCCACTGCACCAGCAGCAGCGCGATCCAGAACGCGGGCGCGGCCACCCCGGCCAGCGTGACCAGCCGGATCAGCTGGTCCGGCCAGCGGTCCCGGAACAGCGCCGAAACCACGCCCAGCGGCACCGCCAGCAGCAGGCTGATGACCAGGCCCAGCAAGGTGAGTTGCACGGTGAGCGGCAGCGCGGTGGTGATGGTCTCGGCCACCGACTGCTTGGTGATCAGGCTGGTGCCGAAGTCACCGTGCAGCAGTAGCCAGACGAAGCGCAGGTACTGCACCGGCAACGGGTCCAGCAGCCCGTTCTCCCGCCGGAACCGCTCCAGCTGCTCCGGGGTCGCGTTGGCCCCGTCGAAGGCGGCCAGCGCCGGGTCCACCGGGGAGAAGCGCATCACCACGAACACGAACAGGGTCACCCCGAGCAGCAGCGGCACCAGCGCCAGCAGTCGCCCGAGCAGCATCCGCAGCACGATCAAGGAGGCCTCCGCTCAGCCGGTCGGCTTGGCCTGGTTGAGGTTGAGCCCCGGGTAGCCCTGGGCGCGGACGCCGCCGAGGGCCCGGGGATCCCACGCGGTCCCGTTCTGGGTGAAGACGATCGGGTACACCACGGCCTGGTCGGCGAGCAGGTCCAGCGCCTGCTTGACCAGCGCCGCGCGCTCGCCGTCCGCGCCGGTGGCCGAGGCCCGGTCGAGCAGCCGCGACAGCTCCTGCGCCTGCGGCCCCTTCCACTTGGCGTACTTGGGGGCCACGCCCGATCCCGCGTAGTAGTAGCGGATGAGCAGATCGGGGTCGTTGCCGAACTGCTCGGCGTTCTGCGTGGTGGCCACCACCTGGAAGTCCGTGCCGCTGTCCAGCTTGGAGAACAGCGCCTTGGTGTCCTGTGCGTCCACTGTGGACTGCACGCCGATGGCGTCCCAGCCCTCCTTGAGCACGTTGACGCAGTCGGCGACCAGGGTGGTGTTGGTGGTGAGCAGGGTGATCCGCAGGTCGCTGACCCCGGCCTGCCGCAACAGTTCCCGCGCCTTCTCCGGGTTGTAGCCCAGGTCGTTGGCGGCGGGCTGGGTGACGAGCTTGGGGTTGATGAAGGAGGTGCCCGCGGTGCCCTTGCCCCGCAGGCCGACCTCGATCATCTTCTTCTTGTCGATGGCGTGGTGCAGGGCCTGGCGCACCAGCTTGTTGTCAAACGGCGGCCGCGCGGTGTTGAACATCAGCCACAGGTTGTTGCCGCCGTCGGCGAACTCCACCGTGCGCCCGTCCGCGCGCAGCTGGTCGGCGTTGGCCGCCGGGATGTTCTCCACGATCTGCACCGCGGGCCGGGCCCCGGAGATCTTGGCCACCCGGGGCGCGGCCTCCACGATGGAGTTCCACAGCATCCGGCGGTACACCGCGGGCCGCGGCCCGTTGTAGGCGTCGAAGCGCTCGAACCTGGTGTGCGACAACGGGGCCTGCTCCACCACCCGGTACGGCCCCGACCCCACCACCTTGCCGGCCACCGCGTCCTGCCACCGGCCCTCGAAGACGTGCCTGGGCACGATCTTCACCGTCTGGATCCGTTGCAGCGCATAGTGGAACGGCCCGGCCAGCAGGAACTCCACCGAGTGCTCCCCGGTCTTGCGGACCTCCGTCAGCCAGGGCGTGAGAAAGGTCCGGACCAGCACGTTCTCCGCTGGATCCAGCGCCCTGGCATAGGTGAACACGACGTCGTCGGCGGTCACCGGCCGCCCGTCGTGCCACTGCGCGCCCGCCCGCAGCTCGAAGGCGAGCCGGGTGCCGGTGGCCTCGGGCAATGCCCTGGCCAGCCCCGGATACGGCTCACGGGTGAGCGGATCGCCCTCCACCAGCGCCTCGTAGCAGTGCAGCATCGCGGCCATGGCGAAGGCCGAGGCGGTCTGCAACGGGTCCCAGGTCTGGTTGTTGCCGTAGCCCACCACCGCGGTCAGCGACTCCTTGGTGTCGCCGGTGGAGTTGGTCGAGGCGGGCCCGCCACAAGCGCCCAGCGTCGAGGAGAAGGCCGCGGCCGCGCCGGCGAGTCCGGTGAGGCGCAACAGATCCCGCCGGCTCAACGGCTGACCGGATCCGAACCGAGTCGTGGACACCCGGCCTCCTCTGCTCTGAGATAGGACGTCCCATGTCCAATGACTGGGCAACCATAGGGCGCGGCCCCTGGCCGGTCAAGGTTTCCGGGCAGTGCCCAGGTTGACCAGCAGTCCCACCCCGGTGACCGCCGCGGCGACAAGTCCCAGCCGGGCCGGGGTGAGCTGCTCCTGGAGCAGTCCGCCCACCGCGCCGCCCAGTGCCACGCCCAGGTAGATGGCGGAGTTGTTCAGTCCCAGCAACAGGGCCGAGGCGCTGGGCGCGCGCTCGACGAACCGGCTCTGCTGCGGCACCACCGGCAGCGACACGCACACACCCCAGCCCACCGCCCAGACCACGGCGACCACCAGGTCGTGCACGGCCAGCGGACTCAGCGCGAGCAACACGCCCGCCCCGGCCAGGCCGCCGGTGACCACGTGCCGCGGCGGGTAGCGGTCGGCGAGCCGGCCGGCCACGGTGTTGCCGACCATGTTGCCCACCCCCCAGGCCAGCAGCACCACGGTCAGCGCGGTGGCCGAGCCGCCGGTGGCGCCGACCAGCGCCGGGGAGATGTAGGTGTAGAGCACGTGCGTGCCGGCCAGGGTCAGCGTGGTGACCGCGAGCAGGCCGAACACCCACGGTTCGCGCAGCGGAGCCAGCCGGGTGCGCAACCGGTCGGCGGGCAGCGCGATCGGCGGCAGCGACCGGGCCACGCCGAGTGCGGCCAGCACGCCGAGGCCGGCCACCGCCCACAGGGTCAGCCGCCAGTCCGCGCCGCCGATCAGGGTGCCCGCGGGCAGCCCGAAGGCGATGGCCAGGGTCAGCCCGCCCATCACCACCGCCAGCGCCCGGCCGCGGCGTTCCGGCGGGGCGATCGCGGCCGCGGCGCTGAACGCGGCCGCTCCGATCAGCCCGGCCCCGACCGCGGTGAGCACCCTGGCCAGCAGCACGGTCAGGTAGTCGGGGCCGAGCGCGGTGGCGATGTTGCCCACGGTGAACACCGCCAGCGCCAGCAGCAGCGCCTTTCGCCGGTCCAGCCCGCTGGTCAGCGCGCCCAGCACCGGCGCGGACACCGCGAAGGCCAGCGCGAACCCGGTGACCAGCTGCCCGGCCGCGGCCAGGCCGACCTGGAGGTCGGCGGCGATCTGCGGCAGCAGCCCGGCGATGATGAAGCCGTCGGTGCCCACCGCGAACAGCGCGGTCGCCAGCGGCAGCAGCTGGGCGAACAGCGGTTTCTGCTTGTCCAAGTCCTCACGTCCTTCTTCGGTGTGCCTGCCCGGCCACCCTGCGCGCCGCGACTTGCCAACCGCTGTCCACTCGCTGTCCGCGGGTACGGTGGGCAGGTGCGGTTCGGGGTGCTGGGTCCACTCGCGGTGTGGACCGCCGAGGGCACACCTGTCCCGGTCCCCGGCCCCGAGGTGCGCGCCCTGCTGGCCGCGCTGCTGGCCCGCGAGGGCGCGTGGACACCGGTGCCCACGCTGATCGACGACCTGTGGCAGGCGGAGCTCCCGGCGAACCCGGTCAACGCCCTGCAGATCCGCGTCTCCCGCCTGCGCCGCGCCCTGGACGCCGCCGAACCGGGCGCCCGCACCCTGATCGAGTACCGCGCGGACAGCTACCGCCTGCGGGCCGCCACCGACGCCGCCGAGTTCCAGGCCCTGCTCCGCCGCGCGCACACCGCCGCCCCGCATCCCCGCGCCGCCCACCTGACCGAGGCCCTGGCCCGGTGGCGCGGCCCGGCCCTGCCCGAGTTCGCTGAGGCCCCCTTCGCCGCCCCGGTGCGCCAGCGCTGGCAGGAGCTACAACTGACCGCCGTCGCCGACCTCGCCGAAGCCCGCCTCGCCCTCGGCGAGCAGCACACCGTGCTGGCCGAGCTCGCCGAGTGGGTGCGCCGCCACCCGACCCACGAACGCCTGCGCGCCGGCCACTTGCGGGCCCTGTACCTGGCCGGCCGCCAGCCCGAGGCCCTGGCCGGTTACGCCGAGTTCCGCGCCCACCTGGCCGCCGACCAGGGCCTGGACCCCAGCCCGGCGCTGACCGCCCTGCACCGGTCGATCCTCACCAGGGACCCGGCCCTGACCCCCGAGCCGGTCCGCCACCCCGGCAACCTGCCTGCCCCGGTCACCGAGCTGATCGGCCGCGAGACCAACCTCGCCGGCCTGCGCAAAGCCCTCGCCAGCGCCCGCCTGGTCACCCTCACCGGCCCCGGCGGCGTGGGCAAGACCCGCCTGGCCCTGGCCGCCGCGGCCGAACACACCGAACCCGACGGCGCCTGGCTGGTCGAGCTCGCCGGGGTGCGCGCCGCCGACCCCCTGGCCGAGGCGGTGATGACCGTGCTCGGCATCCGGGAGAACACCATGCTCGGCCCCATCCCCGCCGCCGACCCCCTGGACCACCACCACCGCCTCACCGCCTACCTGGCAGGCAAACGACTCCTGCTCCTGCTGGACAACTGCGAACACCTCGCCAACGAGGTCGCCACCCTCTCCCGCACCCTCCTGCACGCCGCCCCCGGCCTGCGCATCCTCACCACCAGCCGCGAACCCCTGTCCACCCCCGGCGAACTGGTCCACCCGGTCACCCCCCTCGACCTCCCCACCGACCACGAGGACCCGCTCCAGTCCAGCGCCGTCCGCCTGTTCCACGCCCGAGCCCAAGACGCCGACCCCGCCTTCACCCTCACCCCGGCGAACACCCCCGCCGTCACCACCCTGGTCCGCGACCTGGACGGTCTCCCCCTGGCCCTGGAACTAGCCGCTGCCAAGATCCGCTCCCTCGGCGTGCAGCAGCTCGCCGCCCGCCTGGACGACCGCTTCCGCCTGCTCGCCACCGGAAACCGCGGCGCCCCAGCCCGCCAGCGCACCCTGCACGCGTTGCTGGACTGGAGCTGGGACCTGCTCACCGGTCCGGAACGAGTGGTGCTGCGCCGCCTGGCGGTGCTCGACGGCGGCACCCTGACCGCGATTGAAGCGATCTGCGCCGACACTCCGCCACCAGGGGCCGCGGCGACCCGCGCCGAACCCGCACCACCGGGGACCGAAGCCTCTGGTCCCGGCCCGGCCATCGCGGCGCACGAGGTCGCCAAGGTGCCCGGTCCGGGGCCGGCCGTTCCGGCGCGTGACGTCGCCGAGGTGCTCTCCCGCCTCGTCGACCGCTCGATGGTCACCGTGGTCGACGGCGGCGCGCGCTACCGCCTGCTGCACACCGTCGCCGCCTACGCCCGCGCCCGCCTGATCGACTCCGGCGAGGCGGAAGCCGTGCGCGCCAGGCACTCCCACCACTACCTCACCCTGGCCGAGACCACCCCCAGCGCCGACCTGACCACCCTGGACGCCGAACGCGGCAACTTCCAGTGCGCCCTGGACACCGCCGTCGCCCAGCAGCACGCCGCCCACGCCCTGCGCCTGGCCGACGCCCTGACCTGGTACTGGCTGCGGCGCGGTCGCGTGCGCCAGGCCGCCCGCTGGTGCGCCGACGCGCTCGCGCTGCCCGGCCCGCCCTCGGCCGCGCGGGCGCGGGTGCGCTGCTGGGCCGCGGGCATCGCGATCGTCGCCGACCTCGAACCCGGCCAGGCAGCCAGCGCTCGCACCGCCCTGACCGCCTTCGACGGCCTCGACGACCCGGTGGGCGAGGCCATGGCGCACTGGTTCCTCGGCTACGTCCTGCTGCACTCCGGCGACCTGGACACCAGCGAGGAACTGGCCGCCCGCGCCGCGACCGCCTTCCGCGCCCTCGGCCACTCCTGGGGCCTGGCCGTCACCACCTGCGTGCAGGCCAACCACGCCCTGACCCGGGGCGACCTGACCACCGCGCACACCCATGCCGAAGCCGCGGTCGCCCTGTTCCGCGCGGCCGGCGACCGCGGTGGTGAACTGCTCACCACCTACCCGCGCGCCACCCTCGCCGAACTGCACGGCGACCACGACCTGGCCGAGCGGCTCCACCGCGACGGCCTCACCCTGGCCGAAGACCTCGGCATGTGGGCCGAGGCCGCCGACCGCCTGTGCGGCCTCGGCCGCATCGCGCTGCTGCGCGGCGACCACCACACCGCCCGCGACCTGCTCACCAGGGCAGGTGAACTGGCCACCGAACGCGGCTTCAAACCCGGCCAGGTGCACGTCGCCCTCACCCAGGGCCAGCTCGCCCGCCGCATCGGCGACTTCGCCGAGGCCGAACGCCACCTCAGCCAAGCCGCCGCCTGGTACCGCCGCACCGGCCGCGCCCCCGGCTACACCACCGTCCTCACCGAACTGGGCCACCTGGCCAACCACCAGGGCGACCCCGCCCAAGCCAGAACCCACCACACCGAAGCCCTGACCTTCGCCCGCCACCTGGGCAACCCGCACGCCGAAGCCACCGCCCTGGAAGGCCTGGCAGCCACCCACCTCCCGCACGCCCCAACGGAATCCGCCCGTTTGCTGGGCGCGGCCCACCGCTTGCGCGAGAGCACCGGCACTCCGCTCGCCGACCGGAGCGACCTGGACCGGGTCACCGCGGCGACCCGGGATGCCTTGGGAGAGCAGGCATTCGCGCTCGCGTTCAGCAACGGTTCCGCCGCGCCCGCGCCGAGCTGAGCGACCCTTCCCGGGTCAGCAGGCGAACAGGTCCGGCGGCCAGCGACACACTGGCTCCGGAGGCCAGCGGCACACCAGCTCCGGCGGCCACTCACGGTGCGGTCGTTCTCCAGCCCGGCTGCACCCCTCATTCTACGGCGGCGCGCCTGGGGCGAGCGCGGTTTATCCACAGGGGGGTGGGCTGCGGCGAGTTGTCCACAGGGCAGGGCGGAGCGGGTTGCTCAGCGCTCGACGATGGTGAAACCGTGGGGCACGGCCTTGGCGAGGAACAGCGGCGCCTTGCCCTGGGCCGGACGTGCGGACCGCCAGAGTGCGGACTCGCGTTGTTCGCGCATCGCCGCCGACACGGCGCCCAGGTCGAAGTCCCGGCGGAGGGCGCCGCTGGAGGCGAGCATGTGCACGGCCTCGTAGATCGATTCGGTGATGCTGGACAGCGGTGCGGCAGTGGCGCCGAAGCGGTTCCGGTAGCGGTGGAGAAAGGCGGTGTTGGTTGCGGAGTCGACCTCTTGGAAGTAACTGAACGCGCTGTACACGCCCTGGGCGGCGATGCCGCCGGTCAGCTCGCGGGTGGACTCGTCGAAGGCCATGGACAGCGTCCGGCAGCGGGACCGCAGGCCCGCGGCATGGCTCTGGCGCTCGAAGTGGGCTTCGTCGGAGCCGACGAAGGTGGAGACCACCAGGCTGGCGCCGGTGCTGATGATCTCCTCGATGATGTCGGCGAAGTCCTTGGTGCCCAAGGGTTTGTACCGTTCGGCGACCACCGAGCCGCCGAGCCGTTCGATGATGCGGCGGGCCTCGCGGTTGCACACGCGCGGCCAGACGTAGTCATCGCCGCACAGGAAGGTGCGGCCGCCGGTCTCGGCGACCAGCGCGGGCAGCGCGGCGCGCAGCTGGGCGGAGGGCCGCTCCCCCAGGCGCACCACGTTGGGCGAGTAGCGGCCGCCCTCGTTGATCGGCGTGTGCACGAGCAGGACACCCAGCCGCCGGGCCCAGCGGGCCAGGGCGGGGAACACAGCGGAGGTGCAGTTGGTGATCACCACCCGGCAGCCGTCGGCGTGGACCAGCCGTCGGAGTTGCTCGGCGCCGATGTCCGGCGAGCTGGCGTCGTCGCGGACCACGACCTGGAGCTGGCAACCGTCCACGCCGCCGTCGGCGTTGACCTCGTCGGCGGCCATCCTGGCCAGGTTCTCACTCGGTCCGCCGAAGATGCTGGCCGGACCGGACTTGCTGACCAGCACGCCGATCCGGATCGTGCGCGGTCCGGCCAGCTCCTCAAGGGGGTCGTAGCCGCGCTGCCGCAGCAGCCAGGTGACCGCGTCGTCGGGCACCTCGACGCCGAGGCGGACGGTGGTGCCGCGACCGCCGTTGGCCAGGGTCATGGTGCAGGAGACCCGGCCGGGCCAGGGCACCTGCTGCTCGATGACGATCTTGTGCGGTGGGTCCAGGTAGGCGATGCGGCCCACGGCCTCGATGGTCGGGCTCTGCGGGTCGGCCGGGTTGACCGGGAGCTCGAAGCGGACCAGTCCGCCGACCATGAACGCGTCGTAGTCCGCGCCGAAGAGCCAGCCTGCCGCTTTGTCCTGTCCCAGCAGTCCGAAGACATCCCCCGGTGGCAGGGCGACGTCCCGCTGCTGCGTCAGTACGAGGTTCCCCACCTGCGCTGTTCCGCCTCCGGATCGCGGTGCTTCTCCGTGATCGTAGCGAGTCCGTCCAGCGACGCTCCGTACAGGGTGCTCAGGAACGCCACCACATCGTTGATCGGTTCGACCCGGAGGGAGTAGTAACGATATTTGCCCGCGCGGCGCTCCTGCACCATGCCGGCCTCGCGCAGCACCTTGAGCTGCATCGACACCGCGGTGCGGCCGATGTGCTCGATGTGCCCGGCCAGCTGGGTGACGGTCAGTTCGCCGTGCTCGCGCAGCAGGCTGAGCACGGTGCGACGGGTGTCGTCGGCCAACGCGTCAAATGCGGACGCACCACCGCCCACAGCAACCACCCACCATGCTCGCTCGGCCCCCCGACCGCCCCAATTTGATCACTGTAGGCGATCCACCCGGTAACCAGCAAGACGAGTGGGTGATTCTCCGGCACTCAACCGGCGCAGAGCGGTCAGCCACTCGCGTCAAGATCCATTGACACGTAACGGTAGGCTCAATACGCTTCGGTAACTCGGCGCGCCCACTACCGCAGACGGAGGGGATTTTCGGCCATGGGAACAGTCCCTCCCAGTATCGAAGATCTCCGCGCGCTTGCCAAGCGTTACAACTTCACCCTCGAGGACGCCGACCTGGAGTCCTTCCGCGGGCTGATGACCCCCACGCTGGCCGCCTACGACGCGGTGGAGAAGCTCTACACCGAGCACGCCCCGCCGATGCCCAGCCGCAGCTACGCCGTGCCCAGCCCGGCGGAGAACCCGCTCAACGCCTGGCAGCTCTACACCGAGCTGTCCACCCGCGAGGACGGCCCGCTGGCCGGGCGCAGGGTGGTCATCAAGGACAACATCGCGGTGGCCGGCGTGCCGATGGGCAACGGCTCCCGCTCGTTACAGGGATTTGTGCCAAGGCAGGACGCCACCGCGGTGCGCCGGCTGCTCGACGCGGGCGCGACCATCGTCGGCAAGGGCACCTGCGAGGACCTCTGCTACTCCGCGGGCAGCCACACCGCCCACTCCGGCCCGGTGCGCAACCCGTGGGACCCCGAACGCACCTCCGGCGGTTCCTCCTCCGGGCCCGCGGTACTGGTGGCCACCGGCGAGGCCGACCTGGCCCTCGGCGGCGACCAGGGCGGCTCGATCCGCATCCCGGCCGCCTTCTGCGGCGTGGTCGGCCACAAACCGACCTACGGGCTGGTGCCCTGCACCGGCGCGTTCAGCATGGACAACACCCTCGACCACCTGGGCCCGATCACCCGCACCGTGCGCGATGCCGCGCTGATGCTGACCGCGCTGGCCGGATACGACCCCGAAGACCCGCGCCAGGACTCCGCGCTCAAGCCGCGCGACTACCTCAAGCGCCTGGACGAGGGCGTCAAGGGCCTGCGGATCGGCCTGCTCACCGAGGGTTTCGACATCCCAGGGCTGTCCGAGGCCGGGGTGGACGACGCCGTCCGCAACGCCGCCCATACCCTGGAACAGGCGGGCGCGCGGGTCACCCCGATCTCGGTGCCCTGGCACCGCACCGGCATGGCCATCTGGACGGTCATCGCCACCGACGGCATCGCCTGGCAGATGATCGAGGGCAACGGGATCGGCCGGAACTGGGCCGGGCGCTACGACCCCGAGCTGATCGCGCACTTCGGCCGCGGCCGCGCCGAGCACGCCGACGCCTTCTCCGAGACGGTCAAGCTGGTCACCCTCAACGGCGGCTACACCCTCGACCGGTACCACGGCGCGCACTACGGCATGGCCCAGAACCTGGTGCCACACCTGATCAAGGGCTACGACCAGGCGCTGGCCGAGGTCGACGTGCTGGTGCTGCCCACCGCCCCGCACGTGCCCAAACCGCTGCCCGGCCCGGGAGCCAGCCGCGAGGAGTACGTGGTCGCCGCGCTGGGCCTGGTGCCCAACGTGGCCCCCTTCGACGCCAGCGGCCACCCCGCGATCGCCGTCCCGGCGGGCCGGGTGGACGGCTTGCCGGTGAGCATGATGATCGTCGGACCGCATCACCGTGACGACCTGTGCCTGCGCGTGGCCAGGGCCGTCGAGACCGCGCTGGGTGGCTTCCCGCCCGCACCCGCGCACGCCTTCGCCGCGACCAGGGAGCAGCCATGACCATCCTGCCCGAGCACGGGCTGCCCGCGGAGTTCGGCAGTCCCAGCCCCGAGCAGCTGCTCTTCTACTGGATGCCGGTGGACGGCAGGCGGCACGCCATCTGCGGCGCGCACGGCTCGCACCGGCCAGGCCAGCCCGCGGACACCCTGTGCGGGCGCCAGGTGCTCACCCGCACCGCCTCCGAGCACGAGTGGATCCGCTGGGCGACCTGCGACGACTGCTGGCACATCGCCAAGACCGCGCAGGCCGCGCTGTCCCGCCAGACCTGATCTCGAAAATGCCATTGCGAGCGCCGAACACGGCGGATTAGCGTGGCGGTACACGAGAGAGGAGGTGGTCCAGCGTTGGATATCAACAGGACTCGTGAGGTGGCTGTCCGCTAGGACCGCCTTCGGCTTCACTGAGCGAATTCCAGACAGCTACCGGCCCCCGGACCTCCGAGCCCAGTCCGACTCGGCCCACCCAGCTACCGGTGGGAGACAGGTCCGGGGGTTGCTGTCTGTCTGGGGCCGCCCGCTAGAGACCGCTCAGCGCGGCGCCTGCCACCAGCACACCGGCCGCGATCAGCCGGAACAGCCAGGGCACCGTCTTCTCCGTCAGCAGCGCGGCCAGCAGGTAGGCCACCGCGGCCACCACCGCCATCTCCACCGAGGGCAGCGCCGGGGTGAACCCGAACAGCCCGCCGATCCGGCCGAGCAGGAACACCAGCACCGGCCCGAGCAGCGCGATGAAGGCGTTGCCCGCCACCTGGAGCATGCCCAGCAGCCACCAGCCCACCGTCACCGCCAGCAGCGTCACCACCCCGACCACGATCCCGGGGCTGGTCAGCGAGTCGACCGGCACCCAGCCCCGGGAGGCGTCGCACGGCTCGCTCGGGCACGAGGAGGGCAGCAGCGGCAGTACCGCCAGCCACAGCAGCACCACCGAGGCCCCGACGGCCGCGGCCGCGGCGCAGCGGATGACCAGGCGCAGGGGTTGGGCTTCGACCATGAACGAATCGTGGCAGAGTCCGGGCGTCGGCGTGCGCGCGCCGGGTTGCTCCGGCAGGGTTGAATTCATGAACCGAGCGCTGGACGCCGATGAGCTGCAGAGCGAGTTCGACGCGCACGCCCGCCGCTACGACCTGCTGGTGGGCGCGAACCTCGGTTACCACCGGGACCTGCGCCGCGCCGCGAGCCGCCTTGGCCTGCGCGAACAGGGCGGTGGACAGCGGGTGCTGGACCTGGGCTGCGGCACCGGCGCCTCCACCGCCGCCATCCTGGCCGCCTACCCGCTGGCCACCGTGGTCGGCGCGGACGCCTCCGGCGGCATGCTGGCCGCCGCGCGCGGCAAGCCGTGGCCGGGCAGCGTGTCCTTCGTGCACGCCAGGGCCGAGCGGCTGGCCGCGGCCGGGGTGCGCGGGCCCTTCGACGCGATCTTCGCCGGGTACCTGCTGCGCAACGTCGCCGACCCGGACGCCGTGCTCACCGACCTGCTCGCGCTGCTGCGTCCCGGCGGCCACCTGGTGCTGCACGACTACACGCTGGACCGCCGACCGCTCAGCCGCGCGGTCTGGACCGCGGTCTGCTGGGGCGTGATCATCCCAGCCGGGCTGCTCACCACCGGGCGCACCGGCCTCTACCGCTACCTCTGGCGCAGCGTGCTGGACTTCGACCGGGTGGACACCCTGCGGGACCGGCTGCGCCGCAACGGCTTCACCGAGGTCCGCGCCGGATCGGCCGGGGGCTGGCAACGCGGCGTCACGCACACCGTGCGCGGCCGCCGGGAACTCGACGGAGGCACCGGATGATCCCCTTGGGCACCGACCGGCGCGCGGTCAAGCACCTGCCGCGCGGCAGCCGCGCCAGCGTCGCCCACCTGCCGACCAGGCCACGGGTGGTGGTGATCGGCGGCGGCATCGCCGGGCTGGCCGCGGCCACCGCGCTGTCGGACCGGGGTGTGGAGGTGGTGCTGCTGGAACGCGAGGCCTACCTCGGCGGGCGGGTCGGCGGCTGGCCGGTGACCCTGGCCGACGGCAGCGAAGCCACCATGACCCGCGGTTTCCACGCCTTCTTCCGCCAGTACTACAACCTGCGCCAGCTGCTGCGCCGCGCCGACCCCGAGCTGCGCGCGCTCACCCCGCTGACCGACTACCCGCTGCTGCACAGCAACGGCCACGCCGACACCTTCGCCGGCCTGCCCACCACCCCGCCGTGGAACGCCGCCGCGTTCGCCTTGCGCAGCCCCACCTTCACCTGGGCCGAACTGTCCACAGTGGACGCCCGAAGGGCGATGACGCTGCTCGACGTGCGAGTGCCGGAGACCTACGCCGAGCTCGACCACATCGACGCGGTGGAGTTCCTGGACCGGATCGGGTTCCCGGTAGCGGCCAGGGACCTGGCCTTCGAGGTGTTCTCCCGCAGCTTCTTCAGCGATCCCCGGCTGCTCTCCGCGGCCGAGCTGGCGGTGATGTTCCACATCTACTTCCTCGGCTCCAGCGAGGGCCTGGTCTTCGACGTGGCCGCCGACCCGTTCCCGCACGGCCTGTGGGAACCGTTGGGGCGCTACCTCTCCGGCCGCGGCGCAGACATCCGCACCGGCGTGCGGGTGGCCGCGGTGGAACCCAGCGCCCGCCGCCGCTACGCGGTGCACCTGGCCGGCTCGCTGGCTCCGCTGGAGGCCGACGCGGTGGTGCTGGCCACCGACGTCGGCGGCCTGCGCACCATCGTCGGCGACTCCCCCGGCATCGCCACCGCGGACTGGCGCGGCGCGGTCAGCAGGCTGCGCACCGCACCCCGCTTCGGCGTGCTGCGACTGTGGCTGGACCGGCCGGTGCGCGCCGACCGGGCCGGCTTCCTGGGCACCGCCGGATTCGGGCCGCTGGACAACATCAGCGTGCTGGACCGCTACGAGCACCAGGCCAGGGACTGGGCGGCCCGCCGCGACGGCGCGGTGGTCGAACTGCACGCCTACGCCATCCCCGCCGACGCCGTGCTGGTCGACGTGCGCGCGGAACTGCTGGCCCAGCTGAGCAAGGTGTACCCGGAGACCGCCGACGCACGGATCGTGGACGAGCGCTTCGAGATCCGCTCGGACTGCCCGCTGTTCCTGCCCGGCACCTACACCGAGCGGTTAACGGTGACCACCCCGGAGGAGTTCCTGGTGGTGGCGGGTGACCACGTGCGCACCGGACTGCCGGTGGCGCTGATGGAACGCGCGGCCACCTCGGGCTTCCAGGCCGCCAACGCGGTGCTGGGCCAGTGGGACGTGCAGGGCCGGACGCTGTGGACGGTGCCCACCCAGGGCCGCAGCCCGCTGCTGCGCACGCTGGCCCGCCGGTTGCGCTGACCGCTCAGCCGGGGAAGCGGCCGGTGCGGCGCAAGGTGTACCGCCGCTCGGCGTAGTCCAGGTCGTCCCGCCACAACCGTTCCGCCGCCCAGCGCATCACCGGCCGCACTACCGGCGCGGCGGCCCTGGCGAAACGGAAACCGGGCCGGTCGGAGTGCGCGATGGTCGCCTCGATCACCGCGGTGCGCCCGGGACCCAGTGGCGTGGCATGGGTTTCCACCACACTGCCGGTGCCCTCGCCCTCGACGATGTGCATCACCACCGTGCGCGGCTCCGGGCAGGTGAAGGCCGCCAGCACCGGCACCCCGACCCGGCCGCCCAGCTTGAAGGTCACCTCGACCAGGAACCGGTCCTCCTCATCGTCGTGCTCCGGCGCGGAGACCACCCGCAGGTTGGCGAAGGAGTACGGGTGGAACCAGGCCCCGTGCCAGGGATCCAGCCGGTTGGCCAGCACGTCCTCCGGCTCGCAGCGACCGATCACAGTGGCCACCGCGGACAGCGCGCCGGCCGCCGGGCGTTGCGGCAGCACGGGTTCCGGCAGCGGCTGCTCGCCGCCGGCGGAGTCCAGCCGGACCCAGGCCAGCACGCCGTCGTCGTGCGCGGGAAACGGCTGCCAGCCGGGGAAACCCTCCGCGCCCAGCGCCAGCCCGTGCCAGCGGCACAGCAGCTTCCCGCCGTGCACCGCGGCCTGGCACAGCGGCGCGCCCAGGTGCGGGCACGACCCGGGTGCGGCGTGCAGCGTGCCGTCCGTCCCGCGCCAGGCCACCACCTCGACCCCGGCGATGGTTCGGCCGAACGGCCTAGTGGCGGGAACTTCCTTGCTGGCGGCCAGCACGAACCAGTTCCCGGCCGGCCGGGCCTGCGCGCGTTTGAGGGCGGCGGCGA
Source organism: Crossiella sp. NPDC003009 (assembly GCF_053591555.1). Lineage (NCBI taxonomy): Bacteria > Bacillati > Actinomycetota > Actinomycetes > Pseudonocardiales > Pseudonocardiaceae > Crossiella > Crossiella sp. NPDC003009. The sequence continues at coordinate 197,259 of NZ_JBSFUA010000006.1, forward strand.
TCAGGCCGGGCTTGGCCGCGCGCCAGGTCGGCTCCTGCTCCGGCCAGGCCGGGGTGTTCAGCAACCGCAACGGCAAACCACGGCGAGGCATGCTCCAACGCTAGTACGCACAGTGACATCCAGCGACCGCACGCGCGCATGTGGGTGGAATCCACTGTTTCTCCCGGCGGTGTGGTGCCCGCGCACATGGTCAGCGGGCCCCGACTTGCCTACCGTCGGAGTCCATGACCACTCAACCGGGGCTGATCGGGCGCACCGCACTGGTCACCGGCGCCGCCAGCGGCATCGGACTGGCCATCTCCAAGATGCTGGCCTGCGCGGGCGCGACCGTGCACCTGGTGGACAAGAACGGCCCGGCGGTGCACACCGCGGCCGAGGACTACGGCGGCGTGGCACACGAGATCGACCTCAGCGACCCTGCGGCCATCGACTCACTTCCGTCCACAGTGGACATTCTGGTGAACAACGCCGGCATGCAGCACGTGGCCGGGATCAGCGAGTTCCCGCCGGAGGTGTTCCGGTTGATGCAGGAGGTGATGGTCACCGCGCCGTTCCTGATCCTGCGCAAGGTGCTGCCGCACATGTACCAGCGGCGCTGGGGGCGGGTGGTCAACATCTCCTCGGTGCACGGGTTGCGCGCCAGCCCGTTCAAGTCCGCTTATGTCGCGGCCAAGCACGCGCTGGAGGGGCTGAGCAAGGTGGTCGCGCTGGAGGGGGCGCCGTACGGGGTCACCAGCAACTGCATCAACCCGGCTTATGTGCGGACGCCATTGGTGGAGAAGCAGGTCAGCGATCTGTCGCGGGCGCACCGGATCAGTGAGGAGGAGGTGCTCACCGACATTCTGCTGGATCGGACCGCGGTGAAGCGACTGCTGGAGCCGGTGCAGGTGGCTGAGGCGGTGTTGTGGTTGTGCAGTCAGCAGAGCGGGCATCTGACCGGGGTTTCGATACCCATCGACGGCGGGTGGACCGCGCGGTGAGGGTTCGCGCGGGTTTTTTCGCATGAGGTGACGATCTAGGCTCCTGCTCCCTGCCCTCCCGATGACGTGAGGTGATCCATGTCCCTGCCCACCGCCGCTCCCGCGCGGTCTTCCATCACTCGTATCGTCGGCGCCAGCATGATCGGCACCACCATCGAGTGGTACGACTTCTTCCTCTACGGCTCGGCCGCCGCGCTGGTGTTCAACACCCTGTTCTTCCCCACCTCCGATCCGCTCACCGGCACCCTGCTCGCCTTTGTCACCTACGCCATCGGGTTCATCGCCCGGCCGTTGGGCGGGATCGTGTTCGGGCACTTCGGTGACCGGCTCGGGCGGAAGAAACTGCTGGTGATCAGCCTGCTGCTGATGGGAGGCGCGACCTTCCTGATCGGCCTGCTGCCCACCTACGCCACCATCGGGGCCGCCGCTCCGCTGCTGCTCACCCTGCTGCGGCTGGTCCAGGGCTTCGCACTCGGTGGGGAGTGGGGCGGGGCGGTGCTGATCGTCTCCGAGCACGGTGACCCGAAACGGCGCGGCTACTGGGCTTCCTGGCCGCAGGCCGGGGTGCCGGCGGGCAACCTGCTGGCCACCGCGGTGCTGGCGGTGCTGGCCGCGGTGCAGCCCGAGGCCGACTTCCTGGCGTGGGGCTGGCGGATCCCGTTCCTGCTCTCCGGCGCGCTGGTCGCGGTGGGGCTGTGGATCCGGCTGGCGGTGGCCGAGTCGCCGGTGTTCCTGGCAGCTCAGGCCAAGGCCGAGCAGACCGGGGAGCGCGAGGCCCCGCCGATCGTGCGGGTGCTGCGCGAGCACCGGCGCGAGGTGTTGGTGGCCATGGGCGCCCGGTTCGCCGAGAACGTCTGCTACTACATCCTCACCGCGTTCATCCTGGTCTACCTGACCGGGCCGCTCGGCCTGCCCAAGTCCACCGGCCTGAACGCGGTGCTCATCGCCTCGGCCATCCACTTCGTCTCGATCCCGCTGTGGGGCGCGCTCTCCGACCGGCTCGGGCGCAAACCGGTGTACCTGTTCGGCGCGATCGGCACCGGACTGTGGGGCTTCGCCTTCTTCGCCATGCTGGACACCAAGTCCTTCTGGCTCATCACCCTGGGCACCACGGTCGGGCTGATCCTGCACGGCGCGATGTACGGGCCGCAGGCGGCGTTCTTCTCCGAGCTCTTCGGCACCAGGGTCCGCTACTCCGGCGCCTCGGTCGGCTACCAGCTGGCCTCCATCTTCGCCGGGGCGCTGGCCCCGCTGATCGCCACCGCCTTGCTGCAGCAGTTCGGCTCCTCGTTCCCGATCTCGGTGTACCTGTTCCTTGCCGCTGTGCTGACCACCGGCGCGGTGCTGCTCTCCCGCGAGACCAGGGGCGAGCAGCTCGGGTGAGCGAGTCCGACCTGGCCCAGTTGCTCGGCCTGCTGGCCACCGGCGCCGAGGCCGAGCAACTGGCCCAACCCCTTGCCACCGCACGGGAAACCGGCTTGCCCGCCGCGCGGCTCCGGGTGCTGGCCGAGGCGACCGAGCACGCCCTGCGCATCCACCGCACCCTCGGCCAGCACCGGCGGCGGGAGGCCGAGCTGGCCGCGCTGTTCGACACCGCGGGCGACCTGGCCGCGCTGCGCGACGTGGACGCGGTGCTGCGCTCGATCGTGCGGCGGGCCAGGCTGCTGCTGGGCACCGACCTGGCCTACCTGAGCCTCAACGACGAGACCGCGGGTGACACCTACATGCGGGTCACCGACGGCTCGATCTCGGTGCGGTTCCAGCAGGTCCGGCTCGGCATGGGCGAGGGCCTCGGCGGGCGGGTGGCGCACACCGCGGAGCCCGCGGCCACCGCCGGCTACCTCAGCGACACCCAGTTCGCGCACACCGCCGCCATCGACGCCGCGGTCGCCGACGAGGGCCTGGTGTCCATTCTCGGCGTCCCGCTTCGCCTGGCGAACAGGGTCATCGGGGTGCTGTACGCAGGTGAACGGGACACCCGCTCGTTCACCCCCGAGGAGATCGCCTTGCTCACCAGCCTCGCCGACCACGCCGCCGTCGCCCTGGACACCGCCCGCCTACTTGAGGAGACCCGCACCCACCACGAGGCCCTGCGCCGCGCCGAGGCCGCACACGACCGGCTCACCGACCTGGTGCTGCGCGGCGGCGACGTGCACGACGTCGCGGTCGCGGTGGCCGAGCTGCTCGGCGGCGGCATCGCCGTCCGCGACGCCGAGGGCGCGGTGCTGGCCCGCACCGGCACCGCCCCGCCCCGGGTGCCGGCCCAGGCGGTGGCCGAGGCCAGGGCCAGTGGCCGGGCGGTGCGCAGCGGCAGGCGCTGGGTGTGCGCGGTGCTGGCCGGGGCGGAACTGCTCGGCACCATGGTGCTCACCGACCGCCCCGAGCTCACCGAGGCCGACCAGCGGCTGTTCGAGCGCGCCGGGGTGGTCACCGCGCTGGTGCTGCTGCTGCGCCGCTCGGTGGCCGAGGCGGAGAACCGGGTCCGCGGCGAACTGCTCACCGACCTGCTCGCCGGCACCGCCGACCCGGACGCGCTGCTCGCCAGGGCGGCGCGGCTGGGCGTGGACCTGGGACGGCGGCAGGTGGTGCTGGTCGCGGAGAGCGCGCGGGAGCGGGTGGGGGTGGCGGCGGCCAGGGTGGCGCGGGCGGCGCAGGGGCTGGCGGCGGGGGCGGTGCTGCTGGTGCCAGGCGAGGATCCGGGGGCGGTGGCGAGGACGGTGGCGGCGGAGCTGGGGGCGGCGGTCGGCGGGCCGGTGACGGTGGGCGGGGCGGGGCCGGTGGTGGTGGCGGGCGGGGCAGGTGGGGACGCGATGGGCGGCACGACGGGCGCGGGTGCGACCGGTGATGGCGCGGCAGGCGGGCTCAGGATGCGCGGGGGCGCGGCGGGCGGGGGCGCGATGGGTGGGGGCGCGATGGGCGGGGGCGCGGCGGGTGGCGGCGCGATTGGTGGCGGCGCGGCGGGTCCGGGGTTGGCGGGGTCGGGGCGGGGTGTGGTTGACGGGTTGGGTGGGCTTGGCGCGGCACACCGGGAGGCGCAGCGGTGCCTGCGGGCGCTGCTCGCCCTTGGCCGTCGTGGCGAGGGCGCCGCCGTGGCCGAGCTCGGCTTCGTCGGCGTGCTGCTCGGCGACCGGGCCGACGTGGCCGGGTTCGTCCGCGACACCCTGGGCGCGGTGCTGGACTACGACGCCCGGCGGGGCACGGAGCTGGTGCGCACGCTCACCGAGTACTTCGGGCACGGGTGCTCGCCCGCGCGGACCAGGGAGGCGCTGCACGTGCACGTCAATACGGTCACCCAGCGGCTGGAGCGGGTGGCCGACCTGCTGGGCGCGGACTGGCAGGAACCGGCGCGGGCGCTGGAGGTCCAGCTGGCGTTACGGCTGCACCGGTTGTCCGGCTGAGCTGAGCCGCAGCGGCGGCAGGGCGGTCCAGGTCGCCGGGATGTCCCGCATGAGCAGGGCGTGGTCTAGGTGGGCCGTGCCGGGAGGGAGGCGGTCGAAGAAGGTGGAGCGGACACCGGTGACCTCCGCCGGTTCGATCCGCCACTGCCCGGTGCGCATCGACAGGCTGTCGAGCCGGCGGGGGTCGCGGCCGACCGAGTAGCCGTCGGGGGCGGCGAAGAAGTCGGCCGCCTGCGCGACATCGGCGAAGAGTTCGCTGGGTCCGAAGCTCGCGGTGGGCCGGGCCTCGACCCGGACCCTGGTCCCGCCGTCCCAGGAGGCGAAGCCGATCGTCAGCTGGCCCGCCGTCTCCCGGACGGTGAACTCCGCGCGCCCGTGCACGCCGGGGAACAGCCGGCCACCGGCCAAGGTGGTGACGGCGGAATCGGTGTGCCGGCACGGGATGTACACCCCGGTGCGCGCCCCGGCCTGCGTGTCCCACTCGACGGCGAACCGGTGCGCCGCGTTCTCGCTGCGCAGTCCCAGCCCGGCTGGCGCCCAGCGCGGGCGCAGCTTGCCGAGGCGGATCAGGCAGATCCCGGCCACCGCCCAGTCCCGCACCAGCCGCGGCCGCAGCGGAGCTGGCAACAGCCGTGCCGCCAGCTCCGGCTCGACCCGGTAGTTCACCAGCAGCCTGCGCTCCACCACGCTCGCGATCTTCACTGCTCGTCTCCCCCGCGGTTTGGGTCTGTCAGTCCGTTGGATTACTTTCACTCATCACTGAAGTCACAGACTCAGCGGAATTTTTGCCGGATGCCGATCGCACTCGACCCGCCGCCGCAGGAAGTACGCCACCGTCGCCCCGCCCAGGGCCAAGCCCCAGAACGGGAAGAACGTCATCGGGTTGACGATGAACTCGGTGAACCCGACCCGGCCGACCATCCGGAGGAACACCCCCAGCCCCGCCGCCGTCACGATCACCGCGACGAAGGTGGCCGGGATGATCGCGGCCAGCGGGCGCACCCGCTTGCCCCGCAGTCCCGGCACCCAGAACGGGTAGACCTCGCCCCACGGGTACACCAGCCCCAGCGTGAGCAGCCCGCCCAGCGCGGCGAAGGTGCCCAGCCCCGCCCCGGCGATCCACAGCCCGTTCTCCTGTCCCTCCCGCAGGAACTCCTCGCTGATCAGCCCGAGGCTGAACCCGGCGAACCAGGCCCACCGGGTCACCGCGTAGGCCAGCGGGACCAGGAAGGCCAGGTAGGCGCACCACTTGCCCCAGCGGGCGGCCGCGGCGGGGGTGGCCAGCGCGGGCACAGGTCGCGGGCCGATGCCGCAACTCAGGCAGGCGCCGGCGGTGCGGCGCTGGTAGTTCAGGGTCGCGGCCAGCCAGAGCAGGGCGCCCAGGACGATGGCGAACTGGTTGAGGTTGGCGGTGTCGAACTTGTCCAGGTAGCTGACCGGGGGCCAGCCGAAGGGCGCGCCGATGAGCACGATCGGCAGGTAGCCGACCAGCATGAGCACCCGGCCATCGTTGAGGAACAGCGCCAGCGCGGCCGTGACCAGCCAGGCCAAGGTGAGCAGCAGCGGGCGGATCGCCTTGCTGCCAAGGGACATCAGCAAGGCCACCACGGTCGCGGTGGTCATGCCGATGGCGAGCAGCGGGGCGCTGGTCGCGGCCGGGACCGCGCCGAGGGCGGACAGCTGTGCGGACGGGTCGGCAGGCCCGAAAGGGTAGCCGGAGGCGCCGAACGTCCAGCTGAGAGCGAACACGGCGTACAGCGCTGACCAGATCGTGGCCGACCAGCGAATCATGGTGTCTCCTGAGGTAGAGGGTGGTGCTGCGGCAACGGTGTCGCGGATCCGCGGCCCCGGGCTCACCCCCTGGCGCGAAACCGCTCCCTCGCGAGATGGAGAGACAGTTCCGCCGCTCGGGGCTAACTTAGGTAGTCAGGCAACGCAACTGGAGGGGGAACCATGACTGACACGGTGGACGTCCCGCTGTACATGACCCGGAACGGGTTCGCGCCCGCGGCCGAGCTGGCCGAGATGCGCGACAGCCGGTCGATACGCAAGGTCCCGTTCGAGGTCTTCGGCGCCAAGGGCGAGGCCTGGCTGCTCACCCGGCAGGAGGACGTGCGGGCGGGCCTCGGCGACCACACCCGGTTCAGCAACAACCCGGACATCCTCGGCGCGGGCCCACTGCCGCCGGGGCTGACCAGGGAAGAGGCGGACCGGATGCGCAAGGGCAACATCCTGTTCCTGGATCCGCCGGAGCACGGCCAGGTGCGCAGGCTGCTGATGCCGGAGTTCACCCTGCGCCGGATGCGGCGGCTGGAGGAGCGGATCGGGGTGATCGTCGAGGAGCACCTCGACCAGCTGGAGCGGCTCGGGCCGGGCGCGGACCTGGTGGCCAACTTCGCGCTGCCCATCCCCTCGCTGGTGATCTGCGAGCTGCTCGGCGTGCCCTACGCCGACCGCGCCGACTTCCAGGCCCGCAGCGCGCGGCAGATGAACGCGCTGCTGCCGGTGGAGGAGCGGATCGCGCTCAACCGCGAGGGCCAGGCCTACATGCAGTCGCTGGTGACCAAGGCCAGGGCGAACCCCGGCGAGGACCTGATCGGCATGCTCGTCCGCGAGCACGGCGCGACCGTGGACGACGACATGCTGGTCAACATCGCCTCGCTGCTGCTGCTCGCCGGGCACGAGACCACCGCGAACATGCTGGGCATCGGCACCTACGCCCTGCTAACCCACCCCGAGCAGCTGGCCTGGCTGCGCGCCAACCCGGACCGGATGGACAACGCGGTGGAGGAGCTGATGCGCTTCCTCACCGTGGTCGCCGCCGGGGTGCGCCGGATCGCGGTGCGGGACGTGGAGCTGCACGGGCAGCGGATTCCCGCGGGCGACACCGTGGTGTTCGTGCTCGCCTCGGCCAACCGCGACCCCGAGCAGCTGGACCGCCCGGACGAGCTGCTGCTGGACCGGGCGCCGCGCCCGCACCTGGCCTTCGGGCACGGCGCGCACCACTGCCTCGGCGCGACGCTGGCCAGGTCGGAGATGCGGGCCGCGTTCAGCGGGCTGCTGCGCCGGTTCCCCGGCCTGGCTCTGGCCGTGCCGCCGGAGCAGATCCGGTTCCAGCCGCGCCAGGCGGTCTACGGGGTCGCGGAGCTGCCGATCACCTGGTGATCGACCCGCACGGTGAGCACCCCGTCGGCGATGCTGCCGCGGCCGGGCAGGCCGTAGGAGTCGAGCAGGTGCCGCACCACGGCGTTGTCGGCGTAGGTGTGCAGGCAGACCGCGCGCACCCCGCCGGCCACCGCGGCCTTGGCCAGCCGCCGCAGCAGCGCCCGGCCAAGGCCCCTGCCCTGCCAGTCGTCGCGGACCAGGAAGGCCAGCTCGGCGGGGTCGGCGGCCTGGAACACGCTGCCCGCGCCCACCACCTCGGCGCCGGCCAGCGCCAGCTGGGTGTGCGTGGCGTGCTGGCTGACCAGGCAGCCCAGCGCCCGCCCGCTGGTCTGCGGCGCGCCGAGGAACCGGCGGCGCAGCGTCTCCGCCGAACAGCGGCGGTGCAGCTCGACCAGGCCGTCCAGGTCCGGCGGGCGGGCCCGGCGCAGCAGCGCGGTGCGCCCGTCCAGCCGGATCAGCTCCGGTAAGTCGTCCATGGCCCCCGATCCTGGGCCCGGCAGGTGACGCCGGCGTTACCCGGCCGCGTGGGTTTCACCACCGTGCGCGGGGTGAGCGGGGAAAACCGTTTGCCGGGCACTTAAACTGGTCCGCAGTATGGGTACGCCGCTTGTGAGCCCCTCGCTCACCGAACTCCACCACCGTCTCGCCGAGCTGATGCTGCGTGATCAGCGTCGGTTGCGCCGTCGTATCGAGGGGGCCCGCAAGCTGCGGGATGCCGGCAAGCGTGCCGCGGTCACCGCGGAGATCGCCGGCGAGGTCGCCGCGGCGGAGCTCCGGCTGGAGAACCGGCGCAACTCCCGGCCCAAGATCACCTACCCGGCGCAGCTGCCGGTCAGCCAGCGCAAGGACGAGATCCTGGCCGCGGTCCGCGACCACCAGGTGGTGATCGTCGCGGGCGAGACCGGCTCCGGCAAGACCACCCAGCTGCCCAAGATCTGCCTGGAGCTGGGCCGGGGCGTGCAGGGGCTGATCGGGCACACCCAGCCCCGGCGGCTGGCCGCGCGCACGGTGGCCGAGCGGATCGCCGAGGAGCTGGGCACCTCGCTCGGCGAGACCGTCGGCTACCAGGTCCGCTTCACCGACCAGTCCAGCACGGACACCCTGGTCAAGCTGATGACCGACGGCATCCTGCTGGCCGAGATCCAGAACGACCGGACGCTGTCCCGCTACGACACGCTGATCATCGACGAGGCGCACGAGCGCAGCCTCAACGTGGACTTCCTGCTCGGCTACCTGGCCCAGCTGCTGCCCCGCCGCCCCGACCTCAAGGTGATCATCACCTCCGCGACCATCGACCCCGAGCGGTTCTCCCGGCACTTCGGCGACGCCCCGATCGTCGAGGTCTCCGGCCGCACCTACCCGGTGGAGGTCCGCTACCGGCCGATCATCGACCCGGACAGCGAGACCGACGACACCGACCGGGACCAGGTCACCGCGATCTCCGACGCGGTGGACGAGCTGCTGCTGGAGGGGCCTGGCGACATCCTGGTCTTCCTCAGCGGCGAGCGGGAGATCAGGGACACCGCGGACGCGCTGGAGAAACGGGAGCTGCGCAACACCGAGGTGGTGCCGCTGTACGCGCGGCTGTCCGCGGCCGAGCAGCACCGGGTGTTCCAGGCGCACACCGGACGGCGGATCGTGCTGGCCACCAACGTGGCCGAGACCTCGCTGACCGTGCCCGGCATCAAGTACGTGATCGACCCCGGCACCGCGCGGATCTCCCGGTACTCCCACCGCACCAAGGTGCAGCGGCTGCCGATCGAACCGGTCTCGCAGGCCTCGGCCAACCAGCGCAAGGGCCGCTGCGGCCGGGTGTCGGAGGGCATCTGCATCCGGCTCTACAGCGAGGAGGACTTCGAGGCCAGGCCGGAGTTCACCGATCCGGAGATCCTGCGCACCAACCTGGCCTCGGTCATCCTGCAGATGACCTCCCTCGGCCTCGGCGACCTGGCCGCGTTCCCGTTCATCGACCCGCCGGATGCCCGCAACATCACCGCGGGCGTGCAGCTGTTGCAGGAGCTGGGCGCGCTCGAGGCGGAGCAGAGCGATCCGAAGAAGCGGCTGACCCCGTTGGGGCGCAAGCTCTCCCAGCTGCCGGTGGACCCCAGGCTGGCCAGGATGGTGCTGGCCGCCGACGAGCTGGGCTGTGTGCGCGAGGTGCTGGTGATCACCGCCGCACTGTCCATTCAGGACCCCCGCGAGCGGCCGGCGGACAAGCAGCAGGACGCCGACGGCAAGCACGCCCGCTTCGCCGACCCGAACTCCGACTTCCTCGCCTACCTGAAGCTGTGGGAGTACCTGCGGGAGCAGCAGCAGGAGCTCTCCAGCAACCGGTTCCGCAAGCTGTGCAAGGCGGAGTACCTGAACTACCTGCGGGTGCGGGAGTGGCAGGACATCCACAGCCAGCTGCGCCAGGTGGTCAAGCAGCTCGGCATCACCCCGAACAGCAATCCCGCGCCGGAGCAGCAGATCCACACCGCGCTGCTGTCCGGCCTGTTGTCGCACATCGGTCTGCAGGAGGAGCGGAAGAAGGAGTACCTGGGCGCGCGCAGTGCCCGCTTCGCCATCTTCCCCGGCTCCGCGCTGTTCAAGAAGCCACCGCGCTGGGTGATGGCGGCCGAGCTGGTGGAGACCTCGCGGCTGTGGGGCCGGATCGCCGCCCGGATCGAGCCGGAGTGGGTCGAGCCGCTGGCCGGGCACCTGGTCAAGCGCACGCACAGCGAACCGCACTGGGAGAAGAAGCAAGGCGCGGTGATGGCCATCGAGCGGGTGACCCTGTACGGGATCCCGCTGGTGGTCAACCGCAAGGTCAACTACGGCCGGATCGACCCGGAGCTGAGCCGGGAACTGTTCATCCGGCACGCCCTGGTCGAGGGCGACTGGGAGACCACGCACAAGTTCTTCCACGCCAACCGGGCGCTGCTCGGCGAGGTCGAGGCACTGGAGGACCGGGCGCGGCGGCGGGACATCCTGGTCGACGACGAGACGCTGTTCGCCTTCTACGACGAGCGGATCGGCAAGGAGGTCGTCTCCGGGCGGCACTTCGACAGCTGGTGGAAGAAGACCCGCAGGGAAACCCCGGACCTGCTGACCTTCGACAAGCAGGCGCTGATCAACGCCACCGCCGGGTCGATCACCGAGGCCGACTACCCCGATGACTGGCGGCAGGGCGGGGTGACGCTGCCGCTGACCTACCGGTTCGAGCCGGGCAGGCGGGACGACGGGGTCACCGCGCACATCCCGGTCGGCGTGCTCAACCAGGTCGGCGGCGACGGCTTCGCCTGGCACATTCCCGGGCTGCGCAAGGAGATCGTGGTCTCGCTGCTGAAGTCGCTGCCGAAGAACCTGCGCCGCAACTTCGTGCCGGTGCCCGATGTGGCCGAGGCGCTGCTGAGCCGGCTCTCGGTCGAGGACGGCAACGTGCTGGACGCGGTGGAAGACGTGCTGCACGAGCTCACCCAGATCGAGGTGCCTCGGGAGGCCTGGCAGCTGGACCAGGTGCCGGACCACCTGAAGACCACGTATCGGGTGGTCGATGAGAACGAGAAGGTGCTGGCCGAGGGCAAGGACCTGGCGGCGCTGAAGCGGAAGCTCACGGCTCAGGTGCGCAAGACGTTGTCCAAGGCGGGCAACGAGCTGGAGCGGACCGGGCTGCGGGACTGGACCATCGGGACGCTGCCGAAGACTTTTTCGCAGGAGCAGAACGGGTTCACGGTCACGGCTTATCCGGCGTTGATCGATGAGACGGACAGTGTGGCGGTCCGGATGCTGGACAGCGCGGCCGAGCAGCGGCGGGCGATGTGGCGGGGGACGCGGCGGCTGTTGCTGCTGACGGTGCCTTCGCCGGTGAAGCAGTTGCAGCGGGGGCTGAGCAACCAGGCAAAGCTGACGTTGAGCCGGAATCCGCATGGTGGAGTGGCTGATCTGCTTGTGGACTGCATCAATGCGGCGGCGGACAAGCTGATCGCGGCTGGGGGCGGGCCTGCTTGGGATTCGGCTGGGTTCGGCAAGCTCCGGGATGGGGTTCGGGGCGGGTTGCAGCTGGCGGTGTTCGAGGTGGTGGGGCATGTTGAGGCGACGCTGATGGCTTGGCATGAGGTGTCTGCCGTGTTGGAGACCAAGGCTTCTCTGGATGCTGCCGCGGAGGTGCGGAAGCAGGTGGACGCATTGGTGTACAAGGGGTTTGTGACTGCTACTGGGTGGTCTCGGGTGGTGCATCTGCCGCGGTATCTGCGGGCGGCCAAGCATCGGCTGGAGAAGGTTGGGGAGAATCCGCGGCGGGATGCGGAGTTGCAGGCTCAGGTGGATGCGGTGCAGCGGGCTTATCTGGAGCTGCGGCGCGAGGTGCCGCAGGCTGCGGCTGGGCTGGCCAAGATTCGGTGGATGATCGAGGAGTTGCGGGTCAGCTATTTCGCGCAGTCGTTGGGGACCGCTTATCCGGTTTCGGACAAGCGGATCTATCGCGCGATGGACGAGTTGCTGACTAGCTGAGCCGGTGCCGGATCCAGACGTTCGGTTCCACGTAGACGGCGTGGTCCTGGGCGGTGGAGACCATCACCGGGGCGAGCGCGCCCGGCACCTCGACGGTGCCGTCGCGGTCGAAGGGGAGGCCGGTCCATTCGCGCCATTGGGCCAGGGAACCGGCGATGGCCATGGAGGCCGGGCAGGTGTGCAGGATCTGCGCGCCCAGGCGGACGTGCACGCGGAGCCAGGGGTCCTCGGGGAGGCCGTCCGGGCGGCGGCGGGCGACGTAGTCGGACATGGGGGCGTGGGGTTCCAGGTGTTTGTGGCTGGGGCGGAGTGGGGCCACGAGATCGGTGAGGCCGGCTTGGGCGGCGTGGTCACGTAGCGCGGTGGCGAGGTGGGTGGACAGGCCTTCACCTTGGCGTTCCGGGGCTACCACGATTTCCAGCAGGGTGGCGGCGGTGGGCCGGCGTTGTTCGTCGGCGTCGGCCAATGCGTCGCCGATGATGGCGTCCCAACCTTGGTCTGGAAGAGTGCCGGGGTTGCCGTCCCAGGTGAAGGGGACGCTGTGGCCGTAGCCGATGAGGGTTTCTTCTTCGAGCAGCATGAGCTGATACTCGGGGAAGCGGTCGATCGCGGTGTCCAGGAGGGCGGAGACCGGGGAGTGCCGCATGAACTCTGGCCAGGCGGAGTCCATTGCCGCGTGGGCTTCTCGGAGGTCTGGGCGGTCGGCCAGTGTTGTCAGGTGCATGGTTCTTAGGTTAGCCGCGTTGTACGGTTGATTTTGTGATTTGGTTTGGGGCCCCTAGGCCATCCCGGATTGGGCTGACGGGGCAGGCGGTGAGGCCTGCCCAATCGCTGGGCTAGCTTATGGGATGGCCTCCCCCCAAACAAAATCACAAAATCAACCGCTCGCGGATAGCGTTGTTTCGCTGGCCGGGGTTTGTTGCGCGGTTGACCGGTCGTGGTCAGTTGATGTCGAACTCGTTTCCTTCGGGGTCCTTCATCGCTATCGCGTAGTGGTCGATTCCTTCCTGGTACATGGTGTGGGTGATGGTGGCGCCTAGGGCTACCAGTCGGTCGGCTTCGGCGTTTACTCGCTTCTTTCGGATCTGGATCGGGTCTGCGCGGGTGCCGCTGGCGTGGATGTCGATGTGCAGGCGGTTCTTCACGGTCTTTGGGTCCTGGACCGGCTGGAACCAGATGTCCGGGCCGCCGCCTTGCGGGTCGCTGATGCGGTCTGTGTCACCGGTCAGTGCTTCTTGCGGTATTCCCAGGTCGCGGTAGTAGGCGTCCCAGGTGGTGAAACCTGGTGGGGATGGGGCGAGTTGGTAGTGCAGGGCGGCGGCCCAGAAGTGGGCTTGGTGGGTGGGGTTGGTGCAGTCGACCACCAGTTGGTAGCGGACGGGCACTAGGTTTCCTTTCCGGCGCTGCTAGCGGAGCCACTTTCGCAGCTTCTTCGCCGAAGCCTTGCGCCAGAGTTCGGGGAGTTCTGTGCGCGCCTGTGCCGCTTTTGCTTCGTCGCGGCCCAGGAACAGGCCGTAGGTGAAGCCGTTCTCTGTTGCCAGGTGGGCTTGGATGCCCAGGTCGCGGAGGGCTTGGCGGCTTACTACGGCGTCCTGGTGGTGACCCAGGAGGGTTTGGATGTTCTTCATTCGTTTGCGGAAGCGGGTGGCGTTCTTGCCGAACACCGGTTCCAGCGCTTCGGCGGCGTAGCGGGCTCTTTTGGCTGCTTTGCGGGCTTCGTGCAGGGCCAGTTCTTGTTCCGGGCCATCCTTGGTCGCCGCCTCTGTCATCGCTCGGTCCAGCTTGCGGTAGGCGCGGCGGACCTGCTGGGGCAGGACGTCCTTCGCGGGATGGGTGGCCAGGCGGGTGGGCGGGGGTTCGGAGAGGGCGAACTCCAGCAGGCACAGCAGGTCCAGGTAGCGCTGGCCGTCCAGTTCGGCGAGGACCTTCTTGCGGGCGGCGGCGGCTTCCTGGCGGTAGTGGCCGTCGACGCGGGCTTTGACCGGGCCGAGGACGAGTTCGTCCGGGGTGTCCTGGATGTGCTGGGTGAAGCGGTGGTGCAGGACTTCCAGGTCTCTTGCCTCGCCCAGGACCGCACCCAGCCATTTGAGCTCGTCGGACAGGCGGCCGGTCTGTTCCCTGTCGATGACCTTGCCGTAGGCGCGCAGGGTGCTGCGCAGGCGGCGGGTGGCGACCCGCATCTGGTGGACGGCGTCCGGCTTGTCGCGGCGGATGAGGATGTCGCCTGCCACCAGGGCGGCGGCGTGGGCGCGGAGGTAGGCCAGGACGACGGTGATGGCGGAGGACTTCTTGGTCAGGGGGCGGGCTGGGGTGTGCGCGAAGACCGGGCGGGGCGGGGTGCCCAGGAGGCGGCCGATCTTTGACTTGGAGGTGCTGCGGTGGGCGCCTGCCGCGATGAAGCGTTCGTCCACTGTGGACAGTAGGGCGAGGTCGCCGTTGACGAGCTCTACTTCGGCTTCCTGCCAGGTGTCCAGGGTGGCGGACTCGCCCATGGTCTGGGCGCTGACGTCGTCGATGACCACCTCGGCCAGTACCGCGCCCTCAGTGTCGACCAGGTGCCAGCGGCGGCGGGTGGTGCGCAGGCGGCCGATGGGGGCCAGGTCGTTGCCCCTGGTGTGCGCGCGGACGAGTTTGGCCAGGGGGGCTGGGACCTTGCGGTTGCGGCCCAGTGGCAGGCGGATCTCCTCGCGGGTGTCCGGGCCAAGGGGAAGTTTGAGGTGCCAGCCGGCGTCGTCGCCGCCGGTGCGGCGGCGCAGGGTGACGCCCTCGGCGAGCAGGCGGCGGTCAGCGGTGTCGAAGTAGGTGGCGTCCAGGGCCAGCTCGTCGGGGCCCAACAGGGCGGCGACGCCGGGCAGGCCGTCCAGGTCGGGCAGGGCCAGTGGTTCCGCCGCCTCGTACTTGCGCTCGATCTCCCGCGTTTCGGTCGCCATCTTGCATGCTTACCCGAGATCCGGCAGATCAGCACCTGGTGTTTGTGGATCCCGGTGATCGGGAACGGCCCTGGGGAGGAGGTGTGCGATGAACCGCCCAGCCGACGAAGTCCCCGAGGCCGATGCGTTGGAACAGAGGACCGAGGTGATGCCGGAGGAAGAGGACGTGCTCATCGACGTGCGGCCACTGGAGGCCGATCCCGCCGATGTGGCAGATCAGCACCGATCGGTCCCGCTGGATGAGGAAGACGTCTAGGTACGGGTACGTGCGTGGGAGGGGGCGCGGGCTTTGGTGCGGCGGCGGATCAGCTGGGCCGCCGTGCGGGTGTTGATCACTCGGTCCGCGTCCACTCCGCACTCCTGGGCCCGGGCGCAGCCGTAGCTGAGCCAGTCGAGCTGTCCTGGGGCGTGCGCGTCGGAGTCGATGGCGAACTCGCAGCCCAGGTCGACGGCCAGGCGGAGCAGCCTGCGGGGCGGGTCCAGGCGTTCCGGGCGTGAGTTGATCTCCACGGCCACGTGGTGGTCGCGGCAGGCGGTGAAGACGCGTTCCGGGTCGAACTGGGACTCCGGGCGGCCCTTGCCGGTGACCAGGCGGCCGGTGCAGTGGCCGAGGACGTCCAGGTGCGGGTTGGCCACCGCGGCGCACAGGCGTTCGGTCATCTCAGGGGCCGGCATGCGGAGCTTGGAGTGCACGCTGCCGACGACCAGGTCCAGCTCGGCGAGCAGGGCGGGGTCCTGGTCCAGGCTGCCGTCGTCGAGGATGTCGACCTCGATGCCGGTCAGGATGCGGAACGGGGCCAGCTGCTCGTTGAGCTGCCGGACCAGCTTGAGCTGGGCGCGCAGCCGGTCGGCGGAGAGGCCGTTGGCGATCTGGAGGCGGGGCGAGTGGTCGGTGAGGACGATCCACTCGTGGCCCAGCTCGCGGGCGGCCTCGGCCATCTCCAGAATCGGGCTGCCGCCGTCGGACCAGTCGGAGTGGGTGTGGCAGTCCCCGCGCAGGGCCTGGCGCAGCTCCTCACCGCCGGTGAGGGTGGGCGCGGTGTCCAGCAGCGAGGTGAGGTAGCGGGGCTGCTGACCGGCGAGGACCTCGGTGATGACGGCGGCGGTGGCCTTGCCGATGCCGGGCAGGTCGGCGAGCGTGCCACGCTCGACCCGCTCCCGGAGCTCCTGCTCGGTGAGCGGCTCGATGGTCGAGGCGGCGCGGCGGAAGGCCCGCACCCGGTAGGTCGGCTCGGCGGCCCGCTCCAGGTGGAAGGCGATCTGGCGCAACGCCCAAACGGGATCCACCAGGCAGGAATACCCCGGTTGATCCCGGGCAACTCCTCTGGCCATGGAGGCGGAGCTACCTACGCTGACCAGCCTGGACGAGCTGGCCAAGGTCGTCGACGAACACGCGGACGACCTGTACCTGCGCTGGTCGAAGGGACCGGACACCGATCAGGGGTCGGTCAGCAAGGACGAGCTGACCGGGGTCGAACTGCCCGGCCTGTCGGCCAGCCCGCTGGCGGTGGAGCGGTGGTGGGCGGACCGGCCGCTCACGGTGTGGGTGGCCCGCCGGCTCTACGACTACCGCCACCTGCGCGAACAGCGTGGACCGCAGGTGCGGCCCTGGCTCTTCCAGGGGCCTGAGGTGGGCCGGGGGCCGGACAACGAGCCGCTGGTGCGCTGCGACCGGGCGGTGGCCTGGATCGCCGAGGAGGTGCTGGCCGAGGCTGAGCGAACGGTCACGGAGTACCGCGCCGACTGGGGCCCGCTGGACCGCGGCAGCCGGTAGCCGGTAGCCGGTAGCCGCACTAGTGGTTCGTCAGTTCCCCGGTGAGCCTGCCGTGCATGGCCGCGCTGTGCTGGTTCAGGCCGATGATCTCCACCGTCTTGCCGCGCTCGGCGTACTTGGCGGTCACCGCGTCCAGCGCGGCCACCGTGGAGGCGTCCCAGATGTGCGCCCGGCTCAGGTCGATGACCACCTGGTCCGGGTCGTTCGGGTAGTCGAACTGACCCACCAGGTCGTTGCTGGAGGCGAAGAACAGCTCGCCGTTGACCGTGTAGACCACCCGGTCGTCCTCGCGGACGGCGTCCAGGGTGACCAGGTGGGCGACCCGGCGGGCGAAGATGACCATGGCGGTGATGGTGCCCGCGATGACGCCGACGGCCAGGTTGTCGGTGGCCACCACGAGCGCGACGGTGACCGCCATGACGCCGATCTCGCCGGCCGGCATCCGCTTGAGGGTCCTGGGCGCGACCGAGTGCCAGTCGAAGGTGCCCACGGCGACCAGCACCATCACCGCGACCAGCGCGGCCATTGGGATCTGGGAGACCAGCGGCCCGAACACGATGCACAGCACCATCAAGAAGGCGCCGGCCAGGAAGGTGGACAGCCGGGTGCGCGCGCCGTTCTTCACGTTGATCATGGTCTGGCCGATCATCGCGCAGCCGCCCATGCCGCCGAACAGGCCGGTGACCACGTTGGCGATGCCCTGGCCGATCGACTCGCGGGTCTTGTCCGAGCGGGTGTCGGTCAGCTCGTCGACCAGCTTCGCGGTCATCAGCGACTCCATCAGCCCGACCAGCGCGAGCGCCAGCGCGTAGGGCGCGATGATCTTGAGCGTGTCCAGGGTGAACGGCACGTCCGGCAGGCCGGGCACCGGCAGGCTGCTGGGCAGCTTGCCGCGGTCGCCGACGGTGGGCACCGCGATGCCGGCGGCCACCGTGATCGCGGTCAGCGCGATGATCGCCACCAGCGGCGCGGGCACCACCTTGGTCAGCCGGGGGAAGAACACCATGACCGCCACGCCCGCGGCGAAGAGCGGGTACACCGCCCACGGCACCCCGTACAGCTCGGGCAGCTGGGCCAGGAAGATCAGGATGGCCAGCGCGTTGACGAAGCCGACCATCACCGAACGCGGCACGAACCGCATCAGCTTGGCCACCCCGAGCGCGCCGAGCGCGATCTGCATCAACCCGCCCAGGATCACCGTGGCGACCAGGTAGCTCACCCCGTGCTCGCGCACCACCGGCGCCACCACCAGCGCGATCGCCCCGGTCGCGGCGGAGATCATCGCCGGGCGGCCGCCGAAGACGGCGATGGTCACCGCCATGGTGAAGGAGGCGAACAGGCCGAGGCTCGGGTCGACCCCGGCGATCACCGAGAAGGAGATCGCCTCCGGGATCAGCGCGAGCGCGACCACCAGCCCCGCGAGCACCTCGGTGCGCAGGACCTTGGGGTTGAGCCAGACGGGACGGGCGAAACGGGACGAGGCCACGAGAGCAGAACCTAGCTCGCGGCGCGCCGAATGATCGAATCCAGTGGCCCCGGTCACCCCCGGGGAACCGCGGCCACCGCCTCCACCTCGATCAGGATGTGCGGGGCGGCCAGCCCGGCCACCACGATCAGCGAGTGCGCGGGCCAGTCCCCGGCCGGGAACCACTGCTCGAACAGCCCGGCCCGCCCGGCGCGCACCGCGGGCAGGTGCTCGGTGCCGGCGACCATGGTGAACAGCTTCACCAGGTGCTCGGGACCGCCGCCCGCCTCGGCGAGCAGCGCGGCCAGGTTCTCGTGCGCCTGGCGGGACTGGGACTCCGCGTCGGCCGGCATGCTGCCGTCCGGCCGGGCCCCGATCTGGCCCGAGACGAACAGCAGCTCGTGCCCGGCTGGCGCGGTGGCCAGGTGGCTGTACTGGCCGACCGGCGGGCCAACCACCGCCGGGCTCCAACGCTGGATCACAGGTCCTCCAAGGCAACCAGGCCGTCCTGGATGGCGCGGGCCACCAGCGCGGCCTTGGTCGGGGCGGCCCGGCCGACGTTGGCGTACTTGATCCGCACCCGGTCGATGTAGGTGTTCACGGTACGCGCGGACAGGCCGAGCTTCTGCGCCACCATCTCCTTGGACTCACAGGTGAACCACTCCACCAGCACGTCCTGCTCGCGCGGCGCGAGCCGGGGCCGGTTGCCCCTGGTGTCGGTGCCGATCGCACCGGCCAGCGCCGGGGGCGTGTACGGCAGGTTGTTCGCCGCGGCGCGGATGGCCGCCACCAGGTGCGTCTGGCCCTCGGCCTTGGTCAGGTAGGCGAAGGCGCCGATGTCCACGCAGGTCAGTGCGGTCTCCGCGTCGTCGCGCATGGTGTAGACGATCACCTGCCGCCCGGCGTCGACCAGCCTGGTCAGGTCGCCGTAGCCGGGCTGGGTGGTGTTGCCCAGGTGCAGGTCCAGCACCACCACGTCGGCGCTGGCGCCGGGCTCGGTCCAGGCCTCGGCGACGGTGGGCCCGGTGGCCAGCACCTCGATCGGCGGGTCGGCAAGGCTGCACCAGGCCTGGACACCGGCCACGATCGCGGGGTGGTCGTCCACCACCACCGCGGTGATCAGTTCTGCGCTCGCCACTTGGCTTCCACCCACACCCGATCCGCGTTCACCAGGTTCGTCACCTCAACGCCGTCGGCCCGCACCACCGGTGGTTCCGGAGCGTCGGCGACCACGCTCACCGTAACGGCGTTAGCCGAACCGACCACGGTCACCCTCGCCGTGCTGGCCGCGGCGACCAGGGTGGCCAGCGCCGGTTCGGTCAGCGCCCGCCGCACCGCCAGGTCCAATGGTGGCCGCTGCCCGCGCACCGCGAGCTGCACGCTCACCCCCTGCCGCTGCGCGGTGTCGATGCAAGCGGCCAGCTCGTGCAACAACGGATCCGCCACCTCATCCCCCTCCGCGAACAACCGCCGCATCCGCGCCGCCTCCACCGCGGCCCGCCGCCGCACCAGCTCATCCCCGGGATCGGCCCGCCCCGCGGCCAGGTCCACCAGCAACGGCAACGCGGTCCGCGACAACGCGGCATACCGCTCCTGGTGGTCCCGCTGCAACTCCGCCGCGATCGCCGTCGCCGTCCGCCGCTGCTGTTCTGCCCGCGCCGCCACCGCCGCCTTCGCCGCGATCCGGTGCAACATCACCGCGGCGAACCCCACCGCCACCTGGTAACCGAACACGGTCACCCCGGCGATCAACAGCCCCACCAGCGCCGCCCGGTTCGCCTGCCCCACCAGGACGAGCTGGCCGAGGTTGACCGCCGCATGCACCCCGAGGAAGATCAGCAACGCGCCAATCCCCTTGTCCAGCAACAACAGTATCCCGAACCAGCCGAGCAACATGAAGGACCATTCGGCCCGGCTCACCACCAGCTCCGGCGGCACCCCGGTCAGCGCGAGCAGGGCGGAGCCGAAGACCAGGACGAGCAACGGCCAGCGCCAGCGCCCCGGGTCGGCACGGACCGCGCAGAAGACCGCGACCGCGAACAGGACGCCGAAGGCGACCAGCTCCATGGCCAGGGACCGGTAGACCTCGGCGTGCGCGATGATCACCGGCAGGGCGAGGCCGAGCAGTCCGGCGAAGGTGATCAGGACGGTGGCCAGCCGGAGGCCGCGCAGGTAGGCGGCGGCGGTCCACCCGGGGCTCCGGGTGGCGACGGTGTCTGTCTCCGGGCTGGCCGGGGCCACGGCGGGGGTTGGTCGGTCGGAGGTCCGCGCCGATTCGGTGCCAGCCTCGCCAGCGGTTCGCGCCGCGGCGGTGCCAGCTTGGTCGCCCGTCCGGTGTGCGGCAGTGCCAAGCTCATCGCTGTTCTGGCTTGCGGCAGTGCCAGCTTCGTCACCGATCCGACCTACGCCAGCGCCAGCCTCATCGCCAGTCCGACCTACGGCAGTGCCAGGCTCATCGCCGACCCGACCTACGGCACCGCCAGCCCAACCAGCCGTCCGCTCCCCCGCACCGCCAGCCCAACCAGCCGTCCGCTCCCCCGCACTGCCAGCCTGCCCAGCCGCGCGTTCCTCGCCACTGCCAGCCTGCCCGGCCGCGCGTTCCCCGGCCGCGCCAGCCTGCCCAACCCTCCGCTCCGCCCCGCCATCCCGCCGAGCCCAAGCCCGCCGCACCCGCGCCAGCCACCCGCCCCACGACCCCCGGCTCATCCGGGCCACTCCAACCGCACCGTCGTCCCCTCCCCCGGCGCCGACCGCACACTCCCCCGCCCGCCGACCCGGTCCATCCGCGCCACCACCGACCCGGTCAGCCCCCGCCGCTGCGCCGGCACCGCCTCGACCGCGAACCCGGCTCCCTCGTCCCGTACCTCCACCACTACCCGGGCCCCGTCTCCGGACACCACCAGCGACGCCCGGTCCACCCCGGCGTGCCGGTGCACGTTGCGCAGCGCCTCGGCCACGCCGCGCGCCAGGGCGTCGGCCACGTCCGCGGTGACCACCGGCTGGTACTCCAACCGTAGGTCCACCGCCACGGGTGCCGACTCGGCGACGCGGGTCAGGATCGTGGTCAGGTGGACCGGTTGGTGGTCGGGTTCGGGGCGGGTGGCCAGGGCGGCGACGTCTCTGGCCGCTTGTTCGGCGAGCCAGGGTTCGGGTTTGGTGGCCACGCCCATGCCGACCATCAGCAGGGTGGCCGCGCCGGTGTCGTGCAGGGTTGCCAGGTACTCGCGGTGTTCCCGGTCCCTGGCGGCTTCGACCTCGGCGGCGCGGGCCGCTTCCGCTGCCTGGGCGGTGGCGGTGTCGGCTGCCCTGGCGCCCCGGCAGACCAGCACGAACAGCAGCCGCGCGAGCCCGGCCTCGACGAACAGCCAGAGGCCGTAGGGAATTCCGGTGTCCCACTCGGCGACCAGCGCGACACCGCCGGAGTAGGCCACGAACAGCACCAGCACCACCACGACCAGCGCGCCGGGCGCGGGCGGGATCCGCCACTGCCAGCTGACCGCGACCACCGAGACCATGACCAGCACCCAGCTGGTCCCGTCGTCGAGTGCGGCGGCGGGCTCGATCTCGCCCTGGAGCAGGCACAACGCGGTCAGCACGGCCAGGTCGACGGGCAGCACCCAGCGTCCGTCGGCCCACCACAGCACCAGGTTCCACAGGTTGACGGCCAGCACGGCGGCGATGGTGACCGGGAGGTTCTCGGCGCCGGAGAGGGGCGCGAGCAGTCCGGCGCAGGCCAGCACGACTGTGCGCACGAGCAAGGAGTACCGGAGGGCTGAGCGACGGAACTCGCGTTCGATCGCCCAATCCGGGTCCATGGCGGAGAGACTAGCCCCTGGGAGCGAGGTGGGTCCGCCGATAGTCGCTGGGAGGGAGGCCTACTTCACGGCGGAAGATCGACCGGAAGTTCGCCGAGGTGCCGAAGCCGGTGGCCGCGGCGATCCGCTCCACCGGCCAGTCCGAGCGGGACGGGCCGCAGATCAGGACGCGGTAACCCAGGCACCATTAACCCAGTGTAAGAGCCTGGTCAGACCGCAGGTACGGGCGCACGTTGCGCATGGCCCTGCCTATGTACTCCTCCTTCTCCCCGACTGGCACCACATAGGCAAGAGCCTCCTCCGCGACCTCAGGACCGGCCAGCCTGGCGATGATCCAGGTGGCCAGGTAGTGCGAGGCGAGACAGCCACCGGCGGTGGCCACGTTGTCCCTGGCGTAGAAGGGCTGGTTCAGCACCTCGACCCCGGCGGCCACCACCCACGGCTTGCTCTTGAGGTCGGTGCAGGCCGGGACGCCGTTGAGCAACCCGAGCCTGGCCAGCACCAGCGTGCCCGAGCACTGCGCGGCCAGCAGCTGGCGGGCCGGGTCGAGCCCGCGCAGCACGGCCATGATCGCGGGATCCTCGACCACCTCGCGGGTGCGGGACCCGCTGCCCACGATCACCGCGTCGGCGGCGCAGGCCTCGTCCAGGGTGGCCATCGACTCGATCACCACGCCGTTCATCGAGCGGACCGTAGGCACAGGACTGGCGATGGTCACCCGCAGCTCCGGCTGCTTGACCCGGTTGAGCAGGCCGAGCGCGATGAGCGAGTCCAGCTCGTTGTAGCCGTCGAAGGTCAGGATCGCGATGTGCATGGCGCGAGCCTAGGCAGCCGATCCATGACAGTCGAAAAATTGTCATGCATACAATCAGCCATGCGGATCCCCCGGTACAAGCGCCTGGTGGACGCGCTGGCCGCGGACATCCGGTCGGGGCGCCGGCCAGTGGGCACCCGGCTGCCCACCCACCGCGAGCTGGCCGCGCGCGAGGGCATCGCGCTGGTGACCGCCTCCAGGGTCTACGCCGAGCTGGCGGCGATGGGACTGGTCAGCGGCGAGCAGGGCCGGGGCACCTTCGTCCGTGACCTGGCGCCGCGGCCCGGTCAGGGCGTCGACGAGCAGTCGGTGGCCGCCGACGCGGTGGACCTCAGGTTCAACTACCCCTCGGTGCCTGGCCAGGCCGACCTGCTGCGCCAGGGCCTGCGCGAGCTGGCCACCGCGGGCGAGCTGGACTCCTACCTGCACTACCAGCCCCATCGCGGCCGGGCCAAGGACCGGGCCGCGGTCGCCGAACACCTCCTGCGCCGCGGCCTGCGGGTGCCCGCGGACCAGGTGCTGCTGGTCAGCGGCGCCCAGCACGGTCTCGCGGTGACCGCCATGGCCGCGCTGCAACACGGCGACGTGGTGGCGGTGGACGCGCTGACCTACCCCGGTTTCACGGTGCTCGCGCGCACGCTCGGGCTGGAGCCGGCGGCCGTGCCGGTCACCCGGTCCGGGCCGGATCTTGGTGCGCTGCAACAGCTCTGCGCCCAGCGCCCGGTCCGCGCGATCTACACCATGCCGACCCTGCACAACCCGCTCGGCTGGGTGCTCTCCCGCACCGCACGGGAACGCCTGGTCGCGATCGCCCGCCGCCACGACGTGCTGATCATCGAGGACGCCGCCTACGCCTACCTCGCCGAGGACTGCCCGCCGCCGCTGGCCGCGCTCGCCCCGGAGCGCACGGTCTACGTCTCCAGCCTGTCCAAGAGCGTGGCCACCGGCCTGCGGGTCGGCTTTGTCGCCGCACCACCGGACCGGGTGGCCGCGATCGAGCGCGCGGTCCGGGCGACCACCTGGCACACGCCCGCGCTGACCACCGAGCTCGCCTGCCGCTGGCTGGCCGACGGCACCGTGGACCGCCTCGAAGCCGAGAAACGCGCGGACGCCAAGGCCCGGCAGGCCATCGCCCGCGAAGCCCTGGCCGGACTCACCGTCCTCGGCCACCCGGCCTCCTACTTCCTCTGGCTACCGCTGGCCGAGAGCGCACGGGCGGACCGCATCACGGCTTCCCTTGCCAGGCACCACATCTCGGTCTCCACCGCCGAGCAGTTCGCGGCCACTCCCGTTGTGCCGCAAGCGCTCCGGCTAGCCCTGGGCTCGGTCGAACCCGCCGAGCTGCGCCGGACCCTGCACACGCTCCGGCAGGTGGTCGAGGCGGACGCGCTCCGCTGACTTGGCACGATCCTTGGCCTGGGAAAGCGACTACGGCTGATCGAGATCAAGTTCCTCGCCCGGGTGTGCGGCGGGATGGTGCCGCGTGTGCCTACGGGTAGGCGCACGCGGCCACCGCCGCCGCAGCGTCGCGTCTGTCCCGCCCGGACAAACGCGCCGGCTCGGCGGCCTCGGCGAAGAAAACCCCCAGTTGCCTCTTCGCCCCCCACCCGCCATGGACAACCCTAGGACCGGCGGGCCACCTGTGGTGACGGTCGATCGACCCGCACGGAAGGAGCAACTGTCCGACTCCGCTGCGTGAGCACCACACAGGCCAGCACGACCACCGCCATCAGCGCGGTGTACAACCCGATCTCCTCGCCGAGCAGCAGCGCCGCCCAGCTCAGGGTGAACACCGGCTGGGCCAGCTGCACCTGTCCGACCTTGGCCACCCCGCCGCGGGCGAGTCCGGCGTACCAGGCGAAGAAGCCGAGGAACATCGACACCAGGCTCACGTAGGCGAAGCTCGCCCACGCCTGCCAGCTCACCGCGGCCGGTGCGATGGGCAGCGCGGAGAACACGGTGAGCGGCACGGTCAGCGGCAGCGAGATGACCAGCGCCCAGCAGATGGTGCGCGCGCCGCCGAGGTCGCGGGCCAGCGCGCCGCCCTCGGCGTAGCCCAGGCCGCACAGCACCACCGCGGCCAGCAGCAACAGGTCCGCGAACTCGAAGCTCCCGCTGAGCCCGCCGGCGGTGCCCAGGAACACCAGCACCGCGAGCAGGCCGGCGCCACTGGAGAGCCAGAACCGGCCGCTGGGCCGCTCCCCCGCGCGCAGCACCGCCCACACCGCGGTGGCCGCGGGCAGCACCGCGATCACCACCGCGCCGTGCGAGGCGGTCTGCACGGTCAGCGCGAGCGAGGTGAACAGCGGGAAGCCGATGATCACGCCGAGGGCGACCAGCAGCAGCCGCCCGACCTGGCGCCGGTTCAGCCGTCCCCAGCCGGTCAGCCACAGGTAGCCGAGGGCAAGCACCCCGGCCGCCGCGGCCCGGCCGAAGGCGACGAACCAGGGGTTCAGCTCGGCCACCGCGAGGCGGGTCAGCGGCAGCGACAGGCTGAAGCTGAGCACGCCCAGCGCGCCGAGCAGGAAGCCGCCCGTTATCCGGTTCTGGGCGATTACGTTACTCTTGTCCCTCATGAATGACGATAACGCCGCCCGCCGCGTTATCCAAGAGCTGCGGGCGCAGGTCACCTCCGCCGCCGTCGGTTCTCGGCTGCCCTCGGTGCGGGATCTCATGGCCAGGCACCGGATATCGCCGGTCACCGCACAGCGGGCAATCCGTCAGCTGGCCAGCGAGGGCCTGGTGGAGGTGCGGCCGGGCAAGGGCAGCTTTGTCGCCTCCCGCGCCACCGGCGTTACCGAGGTGGCCGACCTGTCCTGGCAGGCGGTCGCCCTCGGCGAGCGCAGGGCCGGTGAGGAGGCGCTGCCCGAACTGCTGGCCATGCCGCGCCCCGAGCTGATCCCGCTCTCGGCCGGCTACCTGGAGGCCGCACTGCAACCGGTGAGCGCGCTGGGCGCGGCGCTGGCGCGAGCGGCCCGGCGGCCCTCGGCCTGGGAACGCGGCACCGTGGAGGGCCGGCTGGAGCTGCGGTCCTGGTTCGCCCGCCAGGCCGGTGGGGCTTTGCGGGCCGGGGACATGGTGGTCTGCCCCGGCGGGCAGTCCGCGCTGGGCACCGCGTTGCGCGCGCTGTGCGTGCCGGGCGACACCGTGCTGGTGGAAGCGCCGACCTATCTCGGCGTGATCGCCGCCGCGCGCACCTTCGGCCTGCGCGTGGTGGGCGTGCCGGTGGACGCCGACGGCGTGCGCCCCGACCTGCTGGCCGCCGCGTTCGAGCGCACCGGGGCCCGGCTGTTCTACTGCCAGCCCGCCTACGCCAACCCGCACGGCGCGGTGCTGGCCCGGCACCGGCGGGCCGAGGTGCTGGCCGCGGCCCGCGCGGCCAGGGCGTTCATCCTGGAGGACGACTGGGCGCGGGACCTGGTGATCGAGGGCGAGCGGCCGCCGCCGCTGGTCGCCGAGGACCTCCATGGCCACGTGGTGCACCTGCAGTCGCTGACCAAGGCGGGCGCGCCCGGCCTGCGGGTGGCCGCGATCGGCGCGCGCGGCGCGGCCGGCGCGCGGATCCGCACCGGCAGGGTGACCGACGACTTCTTCGTCTCCGGGCCGCTACAGGAGGCCGCGCTGGAGTTCGTGGCCTCCCCGGCCTGGGCGCGGCACCAGCGCACCCTGCGCGCCGAACTGCTGGCCCGCCGGGACACCCTGGTCGCCGCGCTGGCCACGCACCTGCCCGAGCTGACCCTTGCGGTGCTGCCCCGCGGCGGGCTGCACGTGTGGGCCCGGCTGCCCGACGGGGTGGATGATCTCGCGCTGACCACCGCGGCCGCGGCGCACGGCGTCGTCGTGTTTCCTGGACGACCTTGGTACGCCGCGGAACCACCGGCTCCGCATCTCCGGCTGACCTTCGGCGCGGCCGCCCCCGAGGTGCTTGGGGAGGGGGTGCGGCGGCTGGCCGCGGCGTTCGCGAGCTTGTGACTCAGTCCCTGGCGCTTGCCTGCTGGGGCACGATCGGCGACTGGGGACGGCGCTGGATCTCGTCCAGCATCTCGGCGATGGTGTCCGGCACGAACAACTCCACCACCTTCTTGGCCGCTGCCAACATGTCTTCGCGGGTGGCCACCGCGTCCTGCTGGACCACGCTCTGGTACATCACGACCTCACTACCTCAGCCTCCGCCGGCCGCGCCCGACTTCCCTTGCCGGACAACAGATCTACCTGCCAGTACGGAGTTACCGGCAAGTCATCGCCCGATCGGCCTTATAGGTGCTGCGTCACAGCGTTCATGCTGGTACAAGCAACACGAGGAGTGGTCCAGTAGCGAAAGTGAGCGGCCGACCGCCCGGTTGGGTGAACGTGGTCCCGTTGTCAGCAGCGGGCCGTGACCACCGGCCCTGATAGGACCGCCCGTCCCGCAGCACGGTGGCCTCGCCGGAGCCGACGGTCTGCGCGAACGGGCTGGTGCCCTTGCTGTCCCGGAACGGCGAGTCGCGCACCACGACCTTCTGCACCACCACGGTGGCCACGCTGAGCGCGCCACCCTCGGCCGCGGCCAGCGGCGCGCCGTCCATGCCGACCCGCCAGCGCTGCTCCTGCGGGTTGTAGTCCAGCGACACCACGGCCGCCGGGTAGCGCACCACGTGCTGGGTGGTCTCCGCGCCACCCTCGGGGGCGGGGCCGAAGCGGAACCCGATGTCGCGCACCGCACCCGCGCCGGGCGCGGCGGCCAGCAGCTTCTCCGGGCTGGCGTAGGTGTTGTGCGGGGCGGCGCGGCGGGAGTCGTGGGTGTAGGCGTCCCGGGCCTTGTCCGGCGGCACCGGCACCAGCGGGGCGGCGGTGATCCGCGGCGCGAGCTCGGGCGCGGAGCCGGAGTAGGCCAGCGCGGGACGCTGGAACTGTTGCAGCAGCTCAAGATCTGACTCCCGGGCGCTGCGCACCGGCCCGACCGAGGCGGGCAGCCGCGAGCTGAACACCGCGACGAACCGGGTCAGCCCGCCCTCAACCGGTTCCAGGTAGAGCAGGTCGGCCTGGGTGAGCCCGGTCTGCGGACGCGCGGGCGAGACGTTGTCGACCTTGACCGCGAGCACCGGCTGACCGGCCGCGGCCGGTAGGCCGGTCAGCGGCGAAGGAGCTTCGGCCGCGGAGCTGGACGGGCTGCTGGGCGGCGGTGCTGGGGTCGAGCAGGCGCTCAGCAGCAGGAGCGACAGGAGCGGGACGGTCAGTGGGCGCACGGCAACCTCCCGGCGGGGCCAGTGCAGTGAGGTTAGCGAGTTCGGGGGGTGCCAGCGACCGCACTTTCAGGTGAGCACTTCCTCGTCCAGCCGCGCCCCGGCCTTGGCCGGCTCCTCGTCGACCCGGCGGCTCCCGGCCATGCCGGTGATCTTACGGCCACTTGGCGATGACCAGCTGCGGCGCGAGCCGGGTGTGCGGGGCGGGCAGGGCCATCAGCTCGGCCACCACCTCGCGCAGGCTGCCCGCGCAGTCCCAGACCACGCCGCCCTTGGCGCCGGGCTGGTCGGCGAGCAGGCGGACCGCGCGGGCGTCGTCGCGGTCGGCGATGAACACCGCGTCGGTGAAGTCGCGGTCGGTGAACGAACCGGCCAGGCCGAGGGTCTGCCCTGCCTCGACCCAGGGCCGGAAGACCCAGCCTGCCTCGCGCAGCGCGGCCAGCACGACCAGCTCCGGATCGTCCTGCGCAGCCTCTTGCCCTGCCGTCATCGTTCACCTCGAATCCGCTTGCTTGCGCAGCGTACCCTCATGCTCACGCTGTGAAACCGCTGGGTGCGAAGGCCACGGCCAGGTGCAGGTTCATCGCGCACGGCACCCGGCCGTCCGGCAGCACGGTGACGGTGCTGTCGAAACAGCGGCGCAGGGTGGCCAGCGCGGGCGGGTCCAGCGGGCCGAGGTCGTAGATCTCGACCATCCGCGCCCACACCTGGTCCAGTCCGCCGGTGAGGTCCAGCCGGATGGTGCGCCAGTCCACCTGCCCGAACCCGGCGCCGCCGAGCACCTGGTCCAGACCGGCCCGGTGCCGGGCGCGGCGGTCACCCAGCTGGGGCTGGCGGCGGTCCACCGGGACCTCCTCCAGCACCGAACGGGTGAGGTCGTTGAACACCTCGTAGGCGGTGCCGGGCACGGCCCCGCCGGGCAGCACCACGGCCAGCACGCCCTCGGGCGCGAGCACCCTGGCCAGTTCGGCCGCCACCCGGTCCAGGTCGCTCAGCCGGGCCAGCGCGAGGTGCGAGACGCAGGCGTCGAAGCTGTCGTCCGGGAACGGCAATGCGCTCGCGCAGGCCACCGCGAGCGCCGCACCGGCGAGCGCGGGCCGTTGGCGGGCAACGGAAAGCGGCTCCGCGGCCGGGTCGGTGCCGGCCAGCCGCCTGGGGTGCGCGTGCGCCAGCAGGTCGAGCAGGTGGCCGTCGCCGCAGCCCAGGTCCAGCACCCGGCGCTGACCGGCGACGACATCGCTGAGCACCTGGTAGCTGGTCCGGCCGTCCGGGACCCGGCCCGCGTCGACGGTCAGGCGCCCCAGGTGGATCGGTCCCAGCGACGCCTCGCGCGCGGCAACCATCATGATCGAAGAAGATACGGCAGCCGGGCCACCGTGATCGTCAAGGTGGTGGACTCGCGCGCCGTGTCACCGGAAAGGCGCAACGCTAGGCCAGTTGTTTCACCGCGGTGACCAGGCTGGCGAGTGAGTCCTTGGCGTCGCCGAAGAGCAGGGTGGTGCGCGGGTTGAACAGCAGCTCGTTCTCGATCCCGGCGAACCCCGGCCGCATGGAGCGCTTGAGGAAGACCACCGACTCGGCCTTGTCCACGTCCAGGATCGGCATGCCGTAGATCGGGCTGTCCGGCTGGTCCCTGGCGGCCGGGTTGACCACGTCGTTCGCGCCGATCACCAGGGCGACGTCGGTGCTGGCCAGCCGGGGGTTGACCTCCTCCATCTCCTTGAGCTGCGCGTAGGGCACATCGGCCTCGGCGAGCAGCACGTTCATGTGGCCGGGCATCCGGCCGGCCACCGGGTGGATGCCGTAGGCGACCTCCACCCCGCGCGCGGCCAGCAGGTCGGCGAGCTCGCGGACCACGTGCTGGGCCTGGGCGACCGCGAGGCCGTAGCCGGGCACCACGACCACGGTGCGGGCGTAGCCGAGCTGGATGGCGATGTCCTCCGGGGTGCCCGCGCGCACCGTGCGGGACTCGGCCGGTCCGCCGCCGCCGACCGCGGTGGCGGTGAAGGCGCCGAAGAGGATGTTGGTCAGCGAGCGGCCCATGGCCTTGGCCATCAGCCGGGTGAGCAGGGTGCCGGAGGCGCCGACCAGGGTGCCCGCCACGATCAGCAGGGTGTTGCCCAGCACGTAGCCGGAGGCGGCCACCGCCAGGCCGGTGAAGGCGTTGAGCAGGGAGATCGCGATCGGCACGTCCGCGCCGCCGACCGGCAGCACGAACAGCACGCCGAGCAGCAGCCCGGCCACGGTCAGCCCGATCACCAGCCCGGTGGACGCGGTGGGCAGCACGGCCACCGCCAAACCCAGGCACAGCACGGAAACGCCGATCGCGGTGGACCGTCCATAAGGGAGGGTCACCGGTCGGGTGGTCATCAGCTCCTGGAGCTTGAGGAAGGTGAGCAGGCTGCCGGAGAAGCTGACGCTGCCGACCAGCACGCCGAACACGGTGGCCGCGCGCATGCCGGTGCTGCCCGGGGTGGCCAGGAACTCGGTGAGCGCGACCAGGGCCGCCGCCGCACCGCCGACGCCGTTGAACAGCGCGACCATCTGCGGGATCGCGGTCATCTTCACCGCGCGGGCCGCGGGCACGCCGACGACCACGCCGATCGCGATGGCGGCCAGGATCCAGCCCACGTTGCCGATCCGGCCGTCGAAGAAGGCGACCAGCACCGCGAACAGCATGCCCAGCGCGCCGACCAGGTTGGCCGCGCGGGCATGCTTGGGCGTGCTCAAACCTTTGAGCGCCAGGATGAAGCACAGCGCGGCGAGCAGGTAGACGAGGTGCACCAGGTCCTGGCTCATCGCCTGCGCTCCTTGCCGCCGAACATGCTCAGCATCCGATCGGTGGCGACAAATCCGCCGACCACGTTGACCGTGGCGAAGACCACCGCGAGCAGCGCCAGCACCAGCTCCACGGTGCTTTCTGCCTTGCCCGCCACCAGGATCGCGCCGACCAGGATGACGCCGTGAATGGCGTTGGCGCCGGACATCAGCGGGGTGTGCAGGATGGTGGCCACTTTGGACACCACCTCGAACCCGAGGAAGACCGAGAGCAGGAAGATGGTCAGCAGACTGATCTCGCTGGTCACGTCGCCTCCTTTGTGACGCAACAGCTTGCCAGGATCTCATCGGCCAGCGGGTCGGCGCGCAGCTCGCCGTCCACGGTGAGGTGCCGCACGAAGTTGGCCATGTTGCGGGCGTAGAGCGCGCTGGCGTGCGCGGGCATGCCGCTGGGCAGGTTGAGCGCACCGAGCACGGTCACCTCGCCGTGCCGGACCTCTTGCCCGGCAACGGAAAGCTCGCAGTTGCCGCCGGACTCCGCGGCCAGGTCCACCAGCACCGAGCCGGGAGCCATGCCGGCCACCATGTCCGCGGTCACCAGCACCGGGGCCTGCTTGCCGGGCACCGCGGCGGTGGTGATCACCACGTCCGCGGCGGCGACCTGGGTGGTGAGCAGTTCCCGTTGCCGGGTCAGGAAGTCCTCGGACTGGGCGGCGGCGTACCCGCCCGCGCCCTCCTGACTGCCCAGCTCCAGTTCGAGGAACCGGGCGCCCAGGCTGCGCACCTCCTCCGCGGCCGCGGCCCGCACGTCGTAGGCGGAGACCACCGCGCCCAGCCGCCGCGCGGTCGCGATCGCTTGCAGGCCGGCCACTCCGGCGCCCAGCACCAGCACCTTGGCCGGGGCGATGGTGCCCGCCGCGGTAGTGAACATGGGCAGGAAGCGCGGCAGCCGTTCCGCGGCCAGCAGCACCGCGCGGTACCCGGCGACCAGCGCCTGGGAGGACAGCGCGTCCATGCCCTGGGCCCTGGTGATCCGGGGCAGCAGCGCCAGGCTGTAGGCGGTGATCCCCTTGTCCCGCAACGCGGTCAGCGCGTCCTCGGGCGGCACGAACAGGCTGACCACGGTCGTCCCGGCCCGCACCACGGCCGGGTCGGGTGGCTGCACGCCGACCAGCAGGTCGGCCGCGCCGAGGTCCTCGGTGAGCTGGGCCCCGGCGGCGTGGTAGTCATCGTCGGATGCGCAGGCGTGGTGACCGGCGCCGGACTGCACGAGCACGGTGAGTCCCGCGCCGGTGAGCAGGGGAACCGTCCCTGGCAGACAGGCAACCCTGCGTTCGCCGGCCCGCGACTCCGCGGGTACTCCGACCTTCACAGCGCCAACCGTAACGGACGTACGGTGATCTGGACCACATTTCCCGTTTCACCGTATTGACCCCCATTGGTGGCTGGAACCCCGCTGTTCTGCGGCTTCCACGTCCATCGGAGATCATCCGCACCGGGCCGAACCACTCGGACGGCGGTAGCCGATACGGTCAACGGGTGACCCTCCCCGACCTCTCCGGCACCGTCACCCTGATCACCGGCGCGGCCGGCGGCCTCGGCCACGGCCTGGCCCGCCGCTTCGCTGAGGCGGGCGCCGCCGTGGCCGTGCACTACCGCACCAGCGTCACCCAGGCGCACGCCCTGGTCGCCGAGCTCCAGGACCGCGGCACGAACGCGCTGGCCCTGCCGGCAGACCTGCTCTCCCCCGACCAGGTCCGGCACCTCATCGAGTCCACAGTGGACCATTTCGGCAGGCTGGACACCCTGGTGAACAACGCCGCCGTGCAACCGGTGCAGCCGCTGCCGGAGATGACCTTCGACCAGTGGCGCGAGGTGCTCGACACCAACCTGGACGCCGTCTTCCTCACCACCAGCACCGCCGTCCGCCGGATGGACCCTGGGTCCTCAGTGGTCAACATCGCCTCGATCGAGGGCAGCCAGCCGGCCTTCGGCCACGCGCACTACAGCACCGCCAAGGCCGCCCTGCTCATGCACACCCGCACCGCCGCGCTGGAGTACGGCCCGCTGGGCATCCGGGTCAACGCGGTCAGCCCCGGTCTGCTGCACCGAGAGGGCCTGGAAACCCAGTGGCCGGAAGGTGTCGAACGCTGGCAGCGCGCCGCTCCCCTGGGCCGCCTCGGTCAGCCGGAGGACGTGGGCAACGCCTGCGTGTTCCTGGCCTCGCCGCTGGCCTCCTGGATCACCGGGCAGAACCTGGTGGTCGACGGCGGCATGTCCACCCACCCGAACTGGTAAGGACTTCCCGTGCTCACACCGGAACAGATCATCGCCGAGCTCGGCCTCCAGCCACTGCCCGTGGAGGGCGGCTACTGGGCGCAGACCTGGCGCACCGAGCAGGGCACCGGCATCTACTACCTGATGACCGGCGGCAGCTTCTCCGCCCTGCACCGCCTGGCCCACCCCGAGGTGTTCAGCTACCACGCCGGTTCGCCCGCGCGGATGCTGTTGCTGCACGCGGACGGGCGGGTGGAGAGGCCGGTGCTGGGGCTGGACCTGGCGGCCGGGCAGCGGCCGCAGGTGGTGGTGCCCGCGGGCACCTGGCAGGCCAGTGAGCCGGTGGGCGAATGGTCGCTGCTGGGCACGTTCATGGCCCCGCCGTACACCGACGACGTGGTGGACTTCCCGGTCGGGGACGAGCTGGCACTGTCCTATCCGGACCATGCCGACGAGATCCGCAGGCTGTCGCCGAAATGACGGATCTGCTGGCGCGGCAAGGGAAAGTCCGGGCCGAAGCCGAGGTGGTGCTCGCCGAGCTGGGGCTGACCGAGCGGCTGGCCACGGCCGGGGAACCAACCCTGGTGGGCAGTGCCGCGCTGGGGCTGATGGTCCGGCGGGACCTGGACCTCACCGTGACCTGCCCGGCACTGGACCCGGCCACACACGCGAAGGTGATCGCGATCGGTGCTGGACTAGCCGCGGACCAGCGGGTGCGCGAGGTCACCTTCCGCAACGACACCGGGGCCTGGAACACCGATCCGCGCTACCCGGACGGGCTCTACCTCGGCCTGCGCTACCGCGCGGACACCGGCCAGGACTGGACCCTCGACCTCTGGTTCGTCGACGAGCCGGACCGCCAGCCCGACCTCGAACACCTGCGCACCCTGGCCCCGCGCCTGGACGACACCAGCCGCGCGCGCATCCTGGAGATCAAGACCGCGCTGGCCGCCCGGCCGCGGCCGGGGCCGAGCTTCGAGGTCTACCGGGCCGTGCTGGACCACGGGGTCAGCGGCACCGAGGCCTTCGACGCCTGGCGGTTATCCGGTCGCCCCGAGCCAGGACCGGTGCCAGGATGCCCGCATGGACAGGAGCTTTGAGGAACTGGTAGCCGAGGCCGACGCGGTGTCGGTGGACGGCTGGGACTTCTCCTGGCTGGACGGCCGCGCCACCGAGCAGCGGCCCTCCTGGGGCTACCAGCGGTCCATGGGCGAACGGATGGCCGCGGCCAAGGTCGCGCTGGACATCCAGACCGGCGGTGGCGAGGTGCTGGCCGGCGTGCCGCGGCTCGCTGAGCGGACCTTCGCCACCGAGTCCTGGGAACCGAACCTGGCCAAGGCCCGCGCGCTGCTGGAACCCAGGGGCGCGCAGGTGCTGCTGGATGCCGACGAGCCGCCGCTGCCGTTCCCGGACAACACTTTCGACCTGGTGGTCAGCCGTCATCCGGTGACCGTGTGGTGGGCTGAGATCGCCAGGGTGCTGGCGCCCGGCGGCACCTACTTCTCCCAGCAGGTGGGGCCGGCCAGCGTGTTCGAGCTGGTGGAGTTCTTCCTCGGGCCGCAGCCGGAAGAGGTGCGCAACGGGCGGCATCCGGAGGCGGCGCGCGCGGCGGCCGAGGCTGCCGGACTTCAGGTGCTGGATCTCCGGATGGAGTCGTTGCGCACCGTCTTCCACGACATCGGTGCGGTGGTCTACTTCCTGCGCAAGGT
This sequence comes from Crossiella sp. NPDC003009, assembly GCF_053591555.1. NCBI lineage: Bacteria > Bacillati > Actinomycetota > Actinomycetes > Pseudonocardiales > Pseudonocardiaceae > Crossiella > Crossiella sp. NPDC003009. The sequence goes on from NZ_JBSFUA010000006.1 coordinate 232,077, forward strand.
GATTTGGATGGTGCCGGGCTTCACGGTCGCCGAATACCTGCCGGACCTCCGGCGACTGCACGAACGGATCGAGTCCGAAGGGCCTTTCCTCGCCCACACCACCCGTTTTCTGATCGAGGCGCGGAAACCGCTCAGTTGAGCCAGCCCCTGCGTTCGGCGTGACAACCCAGCTGGAACCGGGTCGTGCACCCGGCCCGGTCCATCAGGGTCCGGATCCGCCGCAGCACGGTCCGGGGGCTGATGCCCAGTTGGCGGGCGATCGACTCGTCCGTGCAGCCGGAGCACATCAGGGACAACAGGGCCCGCGCCTGGGGATCGAGCAGGTCCTCGGGCAGCTCAGCCGGACGCTGGACCTGACTCGTCTGCAACATCATCTTCAGGGCCTCCTCACACCGCGGGGGCGCGCACACCGCCCCCTGGTCTCGCCTGGGGCCAATGGCCGACACCCGCGTCCGCCGCAGCTCAGCCCCTGCTAGCACGGCCAGTCTGGCACCGGCTGTCCAAGATCGGCAGCGTCGGCTTCCGGGCTTGTTGCGATCTTGCCGGTGCCAGGAACGGCCGGGTGCGGACATCAACACGTGTGGATCGGCCACACCAGGTGGGAGCGCTTCCCCGGCGAGTCGGGCGGGAAGCGGGCAGGCGTGTCGTCAGGTCGGACGGCTCGGGACCCGGTTGTGCTCGGTTGGTCTGGATGGCCGATGCGTGCTTCGGGGGCTTTGTCCAGTTGCCGCTGGGAGTCCGGTTGGGCAATCGTTGTCCGGAAACGGGCGGAAAGCGGGCATGGTTCAGCCGCTGAGCGGGCGCGGAAATGCGCCAAGGGGTGCCGGAGATGATGACCGAGTTGGTTGCCTCAGTGGCCTAACTAGCTTGGTTTCGGCACTGTTTGTCATCAAAAATCCTTTTGCCCAGCGGAAAATACCGGTGGTTCTTTGTCCGCTGTAGCGGGCAGTCAGCTGACCACGTCGGCGGGCGCCTGCCCGGTTGCGTAGCGGCGCACGTTGTCCAGGGCCGCGGCGGCGATGCGCAGCATGGACTCCCTGGTGACCCCGCCCGCGTGCGGGGACAGCGCCACGTTGGGCGCGCGCAGCACGGCCAACGTGGCCGGTGGCGGTTCCGGGTCGAAGACGTCCAGGCCCGCGCCGCCGAGCCGCCCCGCGTGCAGGGCCGCGGCCAGCGCATCCTGGTCGACCAGGGCTCCGCGGGCGGTGTTGATCAGGATGGCGGTGGGCTTCATCAGGGCCAGGCGGTCGGCATTGATCAGGTGCCGGGTGGCCTCGGTGAGCGGCAGGTGCAGGGACACGTAGTCCGACTGGGCGAGCAGCGTGTCCAGTGGCAGTTCGGTGATGTCGTAGCGCTCGGCCAGCTCAGCGGGCAGGCCGCGCCGGGTGGCGCAGACCAGGCGCAGGTCAAAAGCCTTGGCGCGCTTGGCCAGTTCGCGGCCGATGGCGCCGAAGCCGACGATGCCGAGGGTCTTGCCGAACAGCTCGGTGATGCTGAACTGCAAGCGCGGCAGCGCCCACTCCCCCTGCGTGAGCGCGTTGTGGCCCGGGATGAGCTGCTTGGCCAGCGCGAGCATCAGGCACAGGGTCTGCTCGGCCACGTCCTGGGCCTCGGCGCCGGTGGAGCCGATGTTGCACACGGTGATCCCGGCGGCGCGGGCGGCGGCCAGGTCGATGTGGTCAAAACCGTGGCTGGCGCACTGGATCAGCCTGACCCGCCCGGCCTTGGCGAGGTGGTCGGCGGTGACCGGGGCGAGCGCGCTGAGGATGACCTCGGCCTCGCGCAGCGCGACCGGGTCGGCCCCGGCCTCCTCCACCGCGGTCAGCTCGAAGCCGTCGCCGAGGTCCGCGGCGATCATGCTGCTGAGCTTGGTCCCGCCGACGTGCGGGGACAGCACCGCCAGGGCCTTCACCGGGTCACCTCGGCGAGCGCGTCCCGGTCCAGCTCGCCGAGGGTGCGGTGGCCGGACAGGCCGAGGGTCAGCTCGGTGTCGGCCAGGATCGAGCGCAGCACGTGCCGCACCCCGGCCTCGCCGCTGTGCGCGAGCCCGTACACCCAGGGCCGCCCCAGCAGCACCGCCTTCGCGCCGAGGGCGAGCGCCTTGAGCACGTCCGCGCCGGTGCGCACCCCCGAGTCGAACAGCACGTCCAGGCGGTCGCCGACGGCTTCGGCGATGCCGGGCAGCGCGTCCAGGGAGGCGATCGCGCCGTCGACCTGGCGGCCGCCGTGGTTGGACACCACGATGCCCTCGATCCCGGCGTCCGCGGCCCGCCTCGCGTCCTCCACGTGCTGGATGCCCTTGAGCACGATCGGCCCGTCCCAGTGCTCGCGCAGGAAGGAGAGCCGGTCCCAGCTCTTGTCCTGCCCGGTGAACAGCCCGACCCAGCGCAGGATCGCCAGCTGCGGGTCCTCTTCGGGGGTCTTCGCCAGCCCCGCGCGGAAGGCGGGGTCGGAGAACGGGACCGCGGTGCCGATGCCGCGCAGGAACGGCAGGTAGGCCTGGTCGAGGTCGGCAGGCCGCCAGGCCAGGGTCCAGGTGTCCAGGGTGACCACCAGCGCGGTGAACCCGGCAGCCTTGGCCCGGCGCAGGATGCTGGCGCACACCTCGTCGTCGTTGGGCCAGTACAGCTGGTACCAGCGCGGTCCCTCGCCGCTGGCCTCGGCCACCTCCTCGATGGTGCTGGAGGAGGCGGTGGACATGATCATCGGCAGCCCGAGCGCCGCGGCGGCGCGGGCGCTGGCGGACTCGGCGTCGGGGTGCACGATCGCCTGCACGCCCACCGGCGCGAGCAGCACGGGCGCGGGGAGCTGCCGGCCGAGCACGGTGGTGCTGAGATCGCGCTGGGTGGCATCGCGCAGCATCCGGGGCACCAGCCGCCAGTGGTCGAAGGCGGCCCGGTTGGCCCGCATGGTGGCCCCCGAACCCGCGCCGCCGGCGACGTAGCCGAACGGGCCCGGGTCCATCAGGCCCTTGGCCATCGCCTCCAGGGCGGTGGGGTCGGTGCTCATCGGCGGCCGCTGGTCGGCGAGGCCCTGCAGGTAGATCTCGTTCTGGTAGGCACCGTACTGACCAGCCATGACGCTCCTTCGCACCGGTTGGGTTGCTACTCCCCGGTAACAGTCTTGGCCGCACCCGTGATCGCTGTCCACCCCGCGGTGAGCCGGGTCATGCGCGCAGGTAGGCCAGCACGGCCTGCACCCGGCGGTGGCCCGCGCCGTCGGTGCTGGGCAGGTCGAGCTTGGTGAAGATGTTGCCGATGTGCTTGTGCACCGCGCCCGCGCTGATCACCAGCATCTCGCCGATGGTGGTGTTGGAGTGGCCCTCGGCCATCAGCGCCAGCACCTCGCGCTCGCGGGCGGTCAGCGAGCGGATCGGGTCGTCGGCGCGGCGGCGGACCAGCAGCTGGGAGACCACCTCCGGGTCCAGCGCGGTGCCGCCGGCGGCGACCCGGTTCAGCGCGTCCAGGAAGTCGGCGACCTTGCCGACCCGTTCCTTGAGCAGGTAGCCGACCCCGCCGCCGGGGCTGGCCAGCAGCTCACCCGCGTAGCTGTCCTCCACGTACGCGGAGAGCACCAGCACGGCCAGCTCCGGGTGCCTGCGGCGGGCCTCCACCGCGGCGCGCAGGCCCTCGTCGGTGAAGGTCGGCGGCAGCCGGACGTCGACCACGGCCACGTCCGGGGTGTCCGCGTCGATCGCGGCCAGCAGCTGCTCGGGGTGCTCGACCGCGGTGACCACGTCCAGGCCCTCGCTGCGCAGCAACAGGGTCAGGCCCTCGCGGAGCAGGGCGTCGTCCTCGGCGATCATGATCCGCACGGGGGTGATCCTCTCAGGTTCCGGTCGGCAGGCGCACGCCGAGCACGGTGGGGCCGCCCTCGGGACTGGACAGGGTGGTCTGGCCGTCGAAGGCGGCGACTCGGCGGCGGATGCCGGTCAGCCCGGTGCCGTTGGCCTCCTCGGCCCCGCCGTGGCCGTCGTCGCGGACCTCGATCACCAGGTGGTCTCCTTGCACGGCAAGGGAAACCTCCGCGTGCTCGGCCCCGCTGTGCTTGGCCACGTTGGTCAGCGCCTCGGCGATGACGAAGTAGGCCGCCGCCTCCACCGCCGCGGGCAGCCGCCGCAGTCCGGTGACGGTGAGGGTGGCCGGGATGGGGCAGCGGGCGACCACCGCGTCCACCGCGCCGTCCAGGCCGCGGTCGGCCAGCACCGGCGGGTAGATGCTGCGCACCACCTCGCGCAGCTCGGTGAGCGCGTCGGTGGCCGCGTTCTGCGCGGTGAGCACCGAGGCCAGCGCGGTGGGCGGGTCGCGGCGCAGCGCGCGTTCCACGATGCCCAGGTGCATGACCACCGCGACCAACCGGTTCTGCGTGCCGTCGTGCAGGTCGCGTTCGATCCGGCGCAGCTCGGCCCCGTGCGCCTCCAGCGCGGCGGCCCTGGTCGCGGTCAGCTCGGCGACCCGCTGCGCCAGGTTGCCCCGGCCGGGCGAGAGCAGCCTGGCGGCCCAGCCCGCCTCCCAGTCGGCCAGCCTCGGCGGCAGCCACCAGGACACCAGCGCGGCGGCCAGCGCGGTGAGCACGGACAGCCCGGCGCTCGGCCAGGAGTCGACGTGCACGCCGTAGGAGCTGTCCACACCGCCGGGCACCAGCCACCAGATCATCGGCACCACCAGGTTCTGCGGCACCGAGACCGGCACCGCGAAGCCGAGCAGGCCCAGCAGCATCCCGGCCGGGGCGTGCACCAGCAGCCAGCGCAGGTCCCTGCGGGTGGCCGGATCGGTGAGCACGGTGACGATCTGTTGCGGCAGCGGCCCGGTGACCTCGGCGTAGCGCTCCTCCACCGGCTTGCCGGTGCGCGCGGCCACCCGGCGGCGGTCCACCGCGACCAGCCAGCGCTGCACCCGCACCACCAGCGGCAGCAGCGGCAGGGTGAACACCAGCATGACGCAGATCAACAGTCCGAAAAGGACCATCATCCCGGCGATCGCGGTGGCGAACCCGAGGGCGAGGCCGAGGATCGCCCGCCCCACCCGCAGCAGCTCCGGCCGCATCCGACCTCCCATGGTAGAGCTGGCTCCACCCCTGATCCGGCACCGCGCGGGATGTCGCGGCACATCAGCTGAAACCTACCGTCGTGGCCATGACAGCAGTACGACTGGACTCGGTCACCAAGGTCTACGGCAGCGGTGACCACGCGACCACGGCGCTGCGCGGGGTGAGCAGGGCCATCCCGCGTGGCCGGTTCACCGCCGTGATGGGGCCGTCCGGTTCGGGCAAGAGCACCTTCCTGCAGTGCGCCGCCGGGCTCGACACGCCCACCTCCGGCTCGGTGCGGCTCGGCGAGACCGAGCTGACCGGGCTGAAGGAGACCAAGCTCACCGAGCTGCGCCGCGAGCGCATCGGGTTCATCTTCCAGGGCTACAACCTGGTGCCCTCCCTCAGCGTCACCGACAACATCACCCTGCCGCTGCGCTTCGCCGGACGGAGCGCGGATGTGGGCTGGCTCAACGAGATCGTGCACCGGGTCGGCCTGGACGGGCTGCTGCACCGGCGGCCGGGCCAGCTCTCCGGCGGGCAGCAGCAGCGGGTGGCGGTGGCCCGCGCGCTGGTGGCCAGGCCGGAGGTGGTCTTCGCCGACGAGCCCACCGGCGCGCTGGACTCGCGCACCGGCGCGGAGGTGCTGCGGCTGCTGCGCCAGCTGGTGGACGAGCTGGGCCAGACCGTGGTGATGGTCACCCACGACCCGGTGGCCGCCGCACACGCGCACAGCGTGCTGTTCCTGGCCGACGGCCGGTTCGTGGACGAGCTGCACGGGCCGGACGCGGACCAGGTGGCCAAGCGGATGACCCACCTCGGGGAGTGGTGAGCGGTGTTCTCCTTTGCCTGGCAGACGATCCGGGCCCGCAAGGGCGGGTTCGCCGCGGCCTTCCTCGCCCTGTTCGGCGGCGCGGTCCTGCTCACCGCCTGCGGGGTGCTGTTGCAGTCCGGGCTCTTCGGCGGGGTCCCGGCGCAGCGCTACGCGGCCGCGCCGGTGGTGCTCGGCGGCGACCGCACCATCACCGTGGAGCGGGCGGAAACCACTGACCTCAGCGAGGACCTGGCCGAGCAGGTGCCGCTGCCGGCCGCGCTGGTGGAGCAGGTGCGCCGGCTGCCTGGCGTGGAACGGGCGGTCGGCGAGGTCAGCTTCCCGGCCACCGTGGTGGGCAAGGACAACCGGGTGCTGCCCGGCGCGGACCAGGGCCGCACCCTGGGCCACGGCTGGGGCAGCGCGCCGCTGACCCCGTTCGCGCTGGTCTCCGGCGTCGCGCCCCGCTCAGGTGAGGTGGTTCTCGACGCCGAGCTGGCCCAGCGGGCCGGAATCTCGGCCGGTGACCAGGTGCGGATCATGGTGGACTCGGCCCCACGCGCCTACCGGGTCAGCGGCCTCGCCGCTCCAGCGGGCCGGGACCGGCTGGTGCGCCAGTCCGCGGTGTTCTTCCACGACGACACCGCGCGCGCCCTCTCCGGCAGGCCGGACCAGGTCTCCGCGATCGGCGTCTTCGGCCCGGCCCCTGACCTGGCCGGGCACCTGCCGCCCGGTGTGGTCGTCCACAGTGGACTGGACAGGGGCGAGGCGGAGAACCTGGACGGCGCTCAGTCCAGGTTCGTGCTGATGATGGTCTCCGGCTCCTTCGCCGGTTTCGTGCTGATGATCGTGGTCTTCGTGACCGCGAGCACGCTGGCACTGGTGCTCAACCAGCGTCGCAGGGAACTGGCCCTGCTGCGGGCCATCGCGGCCACTCCGAAGCAGGTGCGCCGGCTCATCGCCGCGGAAACCCTGCTGGTGTCCGGGTTCGCCGCGCTGCTCGGCCTGGCCCCCGGTGTGTTCGCCGCGCAGTGGCTGCTGGGCATGTTCGCCTCGATCGGCGTGGTGGCCGAGGACTTCACCCTCTCCCTCGGCCCGGTCCCGTTGCTGGCCACCGTGCTGCTGTGCGTGGGCGCGGCCCAGCTGGCCAGCCTGACCGCGGCCCGGCGGATGCTCAAGCTCAAGCCGACGGCCGCGCTGGGCGAGGCCGCGGTGGAACCGGCGGCACTGGGCCGCGGGCGCCTGATCACCGGGTGGGCGCTGCTGGGTGTGGCACTGGCCGGGGCCTGCTCGACGCTGTTCATCCCCGGTCCGGTGGCGCAGGTCCCGGCCAGCATGTCCGCGCTGCTGGCCATCATCGGCCTCGGCCTGCTCGGCCCGGTGCTCACCTCGGCCGCGACCCGGATCGCCGCGGGGCTGTTCCTGCGCTCCGCCAGGGCCGACCGCTATCTGGCCGCGCACAACAGCACCGCGAACTCCCGCCGCCTGGCCGCCGCGGTGACCCCGCTGGTGCTCACCATCGGCTTCGCGGTCACCCACTTCTACAGCGGCACGACCCTGGCCGAGGCCACCCAGCACCAGGCCCGCGCGGCCACCGCCGCCGACTACGTGCTCACCGCGCCGCAGGGCGTGCCGGCCGAGGTGGCCGCGGCGGCACGGCGGGTGCCGGGGGTCACCGCCGCCACCCCGCTGGTGGGCACCGAGGTGATCGCGGTGGACAAGGACGCCGGCGAGGAACCGCTGTCCCGGTCCAAGGCCTACGGCGTGGACTCCGCGCAGCTGTCCGGCACCCTGGGCCTCAAGGCGGTCAGCGGCGCGCTGACCGAGCTGCGCGGGGACACCGTGGCGCTGAGCGAGTCCGAGTCCTCCTGGCTGGGCAAGGCGGTCGGCGAGCGGGTGGAGCTGTACCTGGGCGACCGCACCAAGGTCACGCCGACGGTGGTGGCGGTCTTCGCGGACAACCTGGGCTACGGCGATGTGCTGCTGCCCCAGGATGTGCTGCTGCCGCACACCACCGACCGGCTGGCCGACTCGATCCTGGTCGCGGCCAAGGACCCGTCCGTCCACAAGGGACTGTCCGAACTGGCCGCCGCCTACCCCGGCCTTCAGGTCCAGGACCGCGCGCAGCTGATCGTGGCCACTGATGCGCAGCAGGAGGCCAACCTGTGGCTGAACCGGGTGCTGCTCGGCGTGATCCTGCTCTACGTGGCGCTCTCGGTGGTCAACAGCCTGGTCACCTCCACCCTGGACCGGGCGGGCGAGGTCGGGCTGCTCCGGCTGCTCGGCGGCACCCGCAGCCAGGTGCGGCGGATGTTCCGCGCCGAGTCCGCGCTGGTGGTCTCGATCGCGGTGCTGATCGGCTCCGCGGTCCCGGTGCTGCCGCTGACCCTGCTCAGCCTCAACCTCACCGGCTCCCCGATCCCGGCCGGGCCACCGCTGGTGTACGCAGGCATCCTGGCCACGACCGTCCTGATTGGACTGTGCTCGATCCGGCTGCCCGCGCGCAGGCTCACCCGCCGGGCCTAGCAGGACACCCGGTAGCCGACTTCGGGGAAGTGCTGTGCCCAGTCCGCCGCGGAGAGCGCGGGCTGGGCACAGGCGCGGGTCTCGGCCAGCGCCAGGTCGGTCTCCCACAGCTGCGCGGTGCGGTCGTGGCTGCCGGTGGCCAGGGTGTGGCCGTCCGGGGCGAAGGCGAGCGCGAACACCGCGCTGGTGTGCCCGGACAGGGTGGCCAGCGACCGGCCGCCTGCCCACAGCCGCACGGTTTGGTCGTAGCCGCCGGAGGCCAGCACCCGCCCGTCGGGGCTGAAGGCCAGCGCGGAGACCACGTTGGTGTGCCCCGGCAACTCCACGGGCGCGCGGGCCGGGTCGGCCGGGTCCCACAACCGGATGGTGCGGTCGTCGCCGCCGGAGGCCAGGGTGCGGCCGTCCGGGCTGAAGGCCAGCGACACCACGAAGTCGGTGTGCCCGGTCAGCACTGCCCGCTCCACCGGCTGCCGGGGATCGTCCAGCCGCCACAGCCGGACGGTCCGATCATCACCGGCGGTGGCCAGCGTCCTGCCGTCCGGGCTGAACACCACCCGCTTGACGTTGAGGGTGTGCGCGGTCAGCGTGCTCGCCGTGCCGGTGGCCAGCTCCCAGACCCGGACGGTGTGGTCGTAGCTGCCCGAGGCCAGGGTGCGGCCGTCCGGGCTGAACGCCAGCGACACCACCGAACCGGTGTGTCCACTCAGGACGGTCGGCGGGCGTTGCGGGTCGGCCGGATCCCACAGCCGGATCGTCCGGTCGGCCCCCGCGGAGGCCAGGGTACGGCCGTCCGGGCTCAGCGCCAGCGCGAGCACCGGCCCGGTGTGCCCGGTGAGCGTGCCGGTCTTCTTGGGCCGCAACGGGTCCGCCAGGTCCCACAGCCGCACGGTCCGGTCGTAGGCCGAGGTGGCCAGCCTGCGGCCGTCGGCGCTGAACACCGTGCCGGTCACCGCGTCGGTGTGCCCGGTCAGCGGCACGGCCAGCGCGCTGCGCAGGCTGTCCGCGGTCTCCGCCGAGGGCGAGAGGCGGTGCGCGGCGATGGCCAGCTTCGCCGCCTGTTCCGGGCTGCTCGCGTGCAGGGCGACGGCCGCGCCCGCGACCTTGTGCGCCAGAGCCGCGTCCCGCTGCCGGGCCATCGCGTTCTCCGCCCGCACCGCGTACACCGTGGCGCTGACGCTGACCAGCAGCAGCACCGCCAGCGCGGCCACCAGCGCCCGCCCGAACCGTCGCCGGCGACGGGCCGCGGTCCGGCTCAGCCGCAGGAACTCGCGCTCGCGGCTGGTCAGCGACTCCGGCGGCAGGTCGGCGGCCATGGCCAGCCGGGCGCCGCGGTAGAGCGCGCCGGGGTCGTGGTCCAGGGACTCCCAGAGCGCGGTGGCCTCGGTGAGCCGGCGGTGCCTGCGCAGGGCTTCCCGGTCCTCGGCCAGCCACTGCCGCAGCCGCTGCCAGTTGCGGATCAGCGCCTCGTGGCCGATCCGCACGCTGTCCTGCTCCAGGCTGATCAGCCGGGCCGCGGCCAGCCGCTCCAGCACCACCGGCTCGGCGGGTTCCAGCTCGGCCCGGTCCAGGCGGCGGCCGGTGTCCTCGGTGCCCTCGCCCAGTGCGACCAGCCGGACGAACAGCCGCCGCGCCCAGTCCTGCTGCCCGGCGGTCAGCTCGGCGTAGACCGCCTCGGCGGTGCGCGCGATGGCCTGGCTGATCCCGCCGGTGGCCTGGTATCCGGCCAGGGTGAGCATGGCGCCCTTGCGCCGCGCCCAGGTTTCCCGCAGCGCGTGCGAGACCAGCGGCAGCACGGCAGCCTCGCCACTGGCTTCCAGCAGGATCTGGGTGACCAGGTCCGGTTCCACCCGGCAGCCTGCCCGCAGCGCGGGCTGGGTGATCACCGCGCGCAGCTGCTCGGTGCTCATCGGCCCGAGCAGCACCTGCGCGGTGCGCAGCACCTCCACCAGTCCGGGCAGCGCCGCGCAGTGCGCGTAGAAGTCGGCCCGCACGCCCAGCACGATCCGCACCCGGCTGTTCACCGCGCGCGCCGCGGTCAGCAGCAGCTCCAGGAACCGGTCCCGCTCGGCCGGGTCGGCGCAGAGGGTGAAGACCTCCTCGAACTGGTCCACCACCAGCAGCAGGTCGTCCTCCCGGTCGTCAAGGGCCTGCCGCACGGTCAGGTGCAGCGCCGCCGGCTCGGCCAGCGAGCGGGCCGGCTCGGCCGCGCCCGCCCCGGTGAAGGCGGCCAGCCGGACCGCGAGCTCCTGCACCGGCCTCGGACCGGGGGTGAGCAGGAGCGTCGGCGAGCCCTTGGCCTGGTGCAGCAGACCGGCGCGCAGCAGCGAGGACTTGCCGGAGCCGGAGGGCCCGGTGAGCACCACGCAGCGGTGCCCGGCGACCCGCTCGGTCAGCTCGGCCAGCAGCTCCTCACGGCCGAAGAACCGGTCGGCGTCCGCGGTGCCGAAGGCGGCCAGCCCCACGTAGGGCGCCTCGGCAGGCGGCGGGTTCGCCGGGTCGCCGTGCAGCTCGGCGGCCACCGCGAACCAGCGCTCCCGCCACTGCTCGGGGTCGCCGTCGCAGGCCCGCACGTAGGCCAGGGTCACCTCAAGGCTGGGCAGTTTGCGGCCACCGGCGGCCTCGGAGAGCGTGCCTGCGGCGAAGTGCGCGCGGCGGGCCAGCTCGCGGTAGGCCGGACTGCCCGCCTCGCGGCGCAATTTTCGCAGGTCAGCGGCCAGGTTCAGCAGCGGTCCTTCGCCCTCGTCCAGCGGTCGTTCCGCGCGCGCCACGCACTCTCCCGTCCCAGGCAGCTCGTTCGGGTGCACATCCTGACATCGCGCTTGACCAGCGCACTCATCAAGTGATTTAGTCACTTTATGACCCGACGTGAGCAGACGCTGTCCGAGCGGCTGGCCGAGGACATCGTCGAGATCATTCGCAGCGAGCGACTGGTCCCCGGTGAGGCACTGGCCTCCTCCAGGGACCTGGCGCGCAGGCTCGACGTCACCACCCCCACCGTGCGCGAGGCGCTGCGCCGCCTGGAGGCCACCGGCGTGGTCGAGCTGCGGCACGGCTCGGGCACCTACGTCGGGCCCGGCCTGGACCGCAGGCTGCTGGCCAACCCGCACCGCCCGCCGGTGGACCGGGACTCCATCCTGGAACTGGTGGACGCCCGCCTGGTGCTCGAACCCGCGATCGCCGCCGAGGCCGCCCGCGCCAGGGTGCCCGAGGCGCTGGCCGCGCTGGAGGTGGCCGCGGACAACGCGTTGCACCCGCCGGACGGCGATGTCCGGCCCGCGCTGCACTTCCACGTGGCACTGGCCGCGGTCACCGGCAACGGGTTGCTGCGGGAGATGGTGGACGCGCTGCTGCAGATGCGCTCCAGGGAGCAGATCGAGATCCGGCACCGCTACCACTACCGCGACCGGGACCACGCCGAGCACCGCGAGATCGTCGCCGCGGTCCGGGACGGAGAGGCCGGCCTCGCCGAACGACTCGTGCGCGAGCACCTGCACTCGATCAGGGCCGCCGTGGCCGCGGAGCGCGCGTGACCAGGCACCGCCTTGGTGAGCTGACCACCGAAGAAGCCCAGGCCGCGGTGCTGGCCAGCCCGGTCGTTTTGTTGCCAGCGGGCGCCTTCGAGCAGCACGGACCCGGCCTGCCGCTGGCCACCGACCTGATCAGGGCCGAACAGGTCGCCGAGCTGGTCGCGGCCAAGCTGGCCGGGCGCGCGCTGATCGGGCCCTCACTGCCGGTCGGGGTCTCCCCGCACCACCTGGCCTTCACCGGCACGATCTCGTTGTCCACCAACACTTTCGCCACCCTGGTGCGGGAGTATTGCGAGAGCCTGTACCGGCACGGCTGGCGGCGGATTCTGGTGATCACCGGGCACGGCGGCAACAACGCCGCGCTGGGCACGGTCGCCCAGGACTTCCTGGCCACCCACCCCGACCTCCAGTTCGCCTGGACCCCGCTGACCGCGCTGGCCGGTGCGGTGGTGGCCGAGATGAACGTCAGCGAGGTGCACGGGCACAGCGGCGAGGCCGAGACCGCGCAGATGCTGCACCTGGCCCCGGAACTGGTGCGCACCAACCTGCTGATCCCCGGCACCGTCACCCTCGACCAGCTGACCCCGCTGGCCCGGCTCTCCCGCCGGGACGGCCACCCGAAACTCGCACTGCGCTACGACCGGCTCAGCCCCAACGGGGTGCTGGGCGATCCGCGACGCGCCACCGCGCGGCACGGTGAGTCCATTGTGGACACTGTGGTGGACCGGATCGTCGGTTACCTCGACGACTGGCTCGCCACCTGAGCTTCCCCTCGACCCCTCGTCAGAGCCGACGAAAGGGACTCCCATGTCTCGTCCCTCCCGACTGCGCACCGCGGTCCTGCTGATCTCCGCCGTCGCCGCGATCCTCCCCAGCGCTGCCGCGACGGCGGCCTGGTCCGAGCCCCCCACTCGGACCACCCTTCCCGGCGGTTGCGGCAAGACACCGCCGCAGCCGCCGGGCACCAGCGCACTCCAGCAGATCAGCAGCGGCGGCCGCGACCGCACCTACCAGCTGCACCTGCCTGCCGACTACGAGTCCACAAAGGACTGGCCACTGGTGCTGGCCTTCCACGGCAGGGGCAGCACCGGTGCGGCCACCGAGGAGTTCGCCAAGCTGTCCACCCTGCCCGCGGTGGTGGTCTACCCCAACGGGGTCATCGGCACCGGCGAGGGCAACCGGCAGGCCTGGCAGGGCGCGCCCTACTCCGCGGCCGGCGTGGACGACGTGGCCTTCACCCGCGGCCTGCTGGACTCGCTGGAGCAGACGCTGTGCGTGGACGACCGGCGGGTGTACGCCACCGGCAAGTCCAACGGCGCCGGGTTCACCGGGATCCTGGCCTGCACCATGGCCGACCGGATCACCGCCATCGCACCGGTCGCGGGCGCCTTCTACCCCAACGGGATCAGCTGCCGCCCGTCCCGCCCGGTGCCGGTGATCGAGTTCCACGGCACCGCCGATGCCACCATCCCCTACACCGGCGACGAGGACCGCGGCCTGCCCGCGATCCAGAGCTGGGTGCGCCAGTGGGCCGATCGGGACAAGTGCCGGAAGTCGTTGCCGCAGCATCAGGTCGGCGAGGACATCACGGTCACCGGCCGCACCGGCTGCAAGGGCGGGGTCGAGGTCGAGCACGTGGCGGTCAGTGGCGGCGGGCACACCTGGCCGGGCGCGGACAGCTACAGCGGCGGCGGCGTCACTACCCAGACCATCGAGGCGCACGAGGTGCTGTGGCGCTTCGTCCGCGACTACCGGCTGCCCCGCTGAAGGCCAGGGACCCCGACATGACCACCTCCCCTGCCACGGAGAAACCCAAGCTGCCGGGGGTGCTCCGGCTGCTGGCCGTGATCGAGCGCGCCGGCAACGCGCTGCCGCACCCGTTCTGGCTGTTCTGGCTGCTGTCCCTGCTGCTGGGCGCGATCAGCGCGGTGCTGGCCGGGTTCGACGTCTCGGTGATCTCGCCGAGCAACGGCAAGACCGTCACCGTGCGGAACCTGTTCAGCGGCGACGGCCTGGCCATGGCGCTGTCCACCATGGTGGAGAACTTCGCCAAGTTCCCGCCGATGGCCACCATCGTGGTGGTGATCATGGGTGTCGCGGTGGCCGAGCGCAGCGGGTTCCTCGGCACGCTGATGAAAGTCAGCGTGTCCAGGGTGCCCGCCTCCTGGGTGGTGTTCGCGGTGGCCTTCGCCGGCACCGTGGCGCACGTGGCCTCCGCGGCCGCCTACATCATCCTGGTCCCGTTGGGCGGCCTGGCTTTCCGCGCGGTCGGCAAGTCGCCGATCCTGGGCATCGTGGTGGCCTACACCGCCATCGCCTCCGGTTATGACGCCAGCCCGGTGCCCACCCCCAACGACGCCATCTTCGCCGGGATCACCACCGCGGCGGCCCGGCTGATCAGCCCGGAGATCACCGTTTCCCCGCTGAGCAACTGGTTCTTCAACATCGCCTCCTCGGTGCTGCTCGCGCTGGTGATCACCCTGGTCACCAAGCTGGTGCTGGCCAAGCGCCCGGACCTGGATCCCGATCCGGACGCCGACCTGACCGACATCGGCGATCTCGTTGTCGCGCAACGGGAACGCCTGGCCCTGCGGTTGTCGCTGGCCACCCTGGCGGTCTCCCTGGGCCTGCTGGCCGCCCTCACCCTGCCGAGCTGGTCCCCGTTGCGGGGCAAGGGCGGCAGCATCATCGACTCCCCGCTGCTGGACGGCATCGCCGCGGTGGTCGCGCTGCTCTTCGGCGTGGTCGGCATCGTCTACGGCGTCACCGCCGGGACCATCCGCAAGGCCGGTGACGTGCCGAAGCTGATGGTCGAGGGTCTCAAGCAGATGGCCCCGGTGCTGGTGCTGTTCTTCGCCATCGCCCAGTTCCTGGCCTACTTCGAGTGGACCCACCTCGGTGATGTGCTGGCGGTGGAGGCGGCCGAGGTCTTCCGCGACAGCGGCATGCCGATCCCGGTGATCTTCCTGCTGGTGCTGGTGCTGCTCACCCTGGTCAACGTGATGGTGACCAGCGGTTCGGCGATGTGGTCCATCGCGGCCCCGGTGCTGGTGCCGATGCTGATGCTGGTGCACATCTCGCCGGAGACCACCCAGGCGCTGTTCCGCATCGCCGACTCCGGCTCCACCGCGATCACGCCGATGAGCCCGTACTTCATCATGGCGCTGGGTTTCATGCAGCGCTATCGGAAGAACGCGGGCATCGGCACCCTGGCCTCCTACACGCTGCCGCTGGCGGTGGCCATGACACTCAGCTGGACGGTGTTGTTCCTGGCCTGGTGGGCACTCGGGATCCCGTGGGGCCCAGGCGTTCCGTCACGCTGACCTGGAGTCCAGCCAGACCAGCTCGATGGTGGCCTCGGTTACTCGCCACCCCTCCGGCCTGCGCCGCACCTGGTAGGTCAGGCGCAGGCCGGAGGTGCGGTGCGGCGGCTGGTCCTGGTGGAAGAAGCGCACCAGCTGGTTGGCGTGCACCGTGGCCCGGTCACCGTCCTGCCACACCAGCACATCGGTGTGGAAGTGCTGGGCCAGCTCCTCACCGGGCCGGGGCGCGGCCACCTCGGCCACCGCGGCGAGTCCGCGGAACTCCCCGCGCGGACTGCGCACCACCACCTCCGCGTCGTAGATCTCCCCCGGATCCCCGCCCTGGCCGTCCAGCCAGCGCCCCAGCCGCGCCAGCAGTGCGGTGATCTCGTTGCGGTCCAACAGTTCCTGCATCTCGGTCATGACCCCTCATTTCGTTGGTGTCACCAACGCTAACACGAACCGTTGGTGTTGCCAACAATCCTGTTAGGCTGGTGCCATGTCCGAGGCCCCGCGCCGGCTGAGCACCCGCCCGACCTACCTGCTGACCCAGACCGCCACGCACGCCAGGCGACTGGTCACCGAGGTCTTCGGCGCGGAATGCGCCCGCGGCTACCACTACCGGCTGCTGGCCACCCTGCACGAGTTCGGCCCGGCGAGTCAGGCGGAACTGGGCAGGCGCGGCAACATGGACCGCAGCGACGTGGTCAACGCGCTGAACGAGCTGGCCGCCGAGGGCCACGCCGAACGCACCCCGGATCCCGCCGACGGCCGCCGCAACATCATCCGCATCACCCCGGCGGGCAAGGAACGGCTGCGCAGACTCGACCACGCGCTGGACTCCGCGCAGGACCGCCTCACCGCGCCACTGTCGGCGGCCGAACGCGAACAGCTGGTGGAGCTGCTGGGCCGCCTGCTCGCGCACCACGACCAGTCCACACCGGACTGACCAGCG
Organism: Crossiella sp. NPDC003009; assembly: GCF_053591555.1. NCBI lineage: Bacteria > Bacillati > Actinomycetota > Actinomycetes > Pseudonocardiales > Pseudonocardiaceae > Crossiella > Crossiella sp. NPDC003009. The sequence goes on from NZ_JBSFUA010000006.1 coordinate 248,226, forward strand.
CCGCCGCAGCCCCGCCGCCCCCGCCACGCCCCGGCCATCGCCGCCCGCGACCGCCCGGCAGGCCCGCCCCGCCAAGCGCGTGCGACCACGCGACGCTCTCACCTCGCGCCACGCCAGCGACCGCCCGGCACCTCACCCCGCCCCACGGCAGCACCCGCCCCGCCCCACGCCAGTGACCCCGCAGCCTCGCCTCGCCTCGCCTCGCCCCACGCCAGCGACCGTCCGCAGCCTCGCCCCGCCCCACGGCAGCGCCCGCCCCGCAGCCTCGCCCCACGGCAGCGCCCGCCCCGCAGCCTCGCCTCGCGCCAGCGACCGCCCCTCAACCTCGCCCAACGCCAGCGACCGCGCCGCACCCTCGCCCCGCCCGACGCCAGCACCCGCCCCGCACCCTCGCCCCGCCTCGCCCCACACCCACGCCCCGCCTCGCCCCGCCCCGCCCCACGGCAGCGTCCACCCCAGACCCTCACCTCGCCCCACGCCAGCACCCGCCCGACATCCCGCTCGCCCAACGCCAGCACCCGCCGAACATCCCCACCCCGCTGAACACCTGCGGCCGCCCAGGCACCCCCTCGCCAACGCCCACGCCAGTCCCCCGGCCCGTCAGCGCGGCCAAACCGCCCCCGCGATCCCCCGACCCCACCTACGCTGCGCCCATGCCCACCTTCACCGCTCCCGACGGCACCCTGCTCGCCTACCACGTCGAGGGCACCGGCGCGCCGCTGATCTGCCTGCCCGGCGGACCGATGACCGCCTCGGCCTACCTCGGTGATCTCGCCGGGCTGACCGAGCGCCGCACCCTCATCCGCCTGGACCTGCGCGGCACCGGCGACTCCGCCGTCCCCGCCGATCCCGCCACCTATCGCTGTGACCGCCAGGTCCCCGATGTCGAGGCGCTGCGGGTCCACCTCGGACTGGAGCGGATCGACCTGCTCGCGCATTCCGCGGGCGGGGACCTCGCGCTGTCCTACGCGGGTGCGCATCCGGAGCGGGTGGAGCGCCTGGTGCTGATCGCCGGGCGGGCGCGGGCGGTGGGTATCGAGTTCCCGCTGTCGGACCGGGACGAGGCGATCGCGCTGCGGGCAGGCGAACCGTGGTACCCGGAGGCGATGGCCGCGCTGGCGCGGCTGCGGGCCGGTGAGACGGGTCCGGAGCTGGCGGCCAAGCTCGCGCCGTTCGGGTATCGGGACTGGAACGCGGAGACGCGGGCGCACGCGGAGTTCTGCGACCGCCACCGCAACGGCGAGGCCGCCACGGCCTATCCGGGTGAGGGCGCGTTCGACCCCGAGGCCACCAGGGCGGGACTGGCCCGGCTGACCGGGTCGGTGCTGATGTTCTCCGGCGAGGTGGACACCGGGCCGCGGCCCAAGGTGGTGGAGTCCATGGTCGCGTTGTTCCCCAAGGCGGTGCACGTCGAGGTGCCCGGCGCGGCGCACCAGATCTGGCTGGACGATCCGGCGGTGTTCCGGGCGAACGTGGACGAGTTCCTGGGCTGAGGGCTCAGCCGGCCAGGCCGTGCAGCGGGATGGTGTGGCCGGTGAGGTCGGCCTTGGCGCGCAGGTAGCGCAGGTTGCTCTCGGTGGCGAAGACGCCGGTGGGCACGGTGCGGCGGATGCGCACGCCGAGGGCGCGCAGCTGGGCGGCCTTGTCCGGGTTGTTGGTCAGCAGGTCGAGCTCGCCGACGCCGAGCGCGTGCAGCATCTGCGCGGCCGGGGTGTAGTCGCGGCCGTCCTCGGGCAGGCCGAGGGCGGTGTTGGCGGCGTAGGTGTCCAGGCCGTCGTCCTGCAGGGCGTAGGCGTCCAGCTTGTTGTACAGGCCGATGCCGCGGCCCTCCTGGCGCAGGTACAGCAGCACGCCGCCGCGCTGGCCGATCCGCTCGGCGGCCTCGCGCAGCTGCGGTCCGCAGTCGCAGCGGGCCGAGCCGAACACGTCGCCGGTCAGGCACTCGGAGTGCAGGCGCACCAACGGTTCCGGGGTCCGCTCCGGCTCGCCGAAGACCAGGGCCAGGTGTTCCAGTCCGTCAGCCAGGCCGTGGAAGGTCACCGCGGTCGCGGTCACACCAAAGCCGTCGCCGAAGCGCAGCGGCACCCGCACCCTGGTGCGCACCGCGGCCTCCGCCCTGGGATCTGCCATAGTCGCTAGTTTTTCAGAAGCCTCCGGTCAGCCGCAGATCGGCCTCCACCCGGGCGGCGACCGCTCTGAGCTGCGTGAACACCTCCTCCGTTGCCGCGGGTCCGGTGGGCAGCACGGCCAGGGCGAGCGGGCCGCCGCCGCGGGCCAGGTCGGCCGAGGCGAGCGGCACGCCGCCCGGCACCGGGACCGCCAGGCAGCGCACCCCGTCCGGCAGCTCGGCGTCGACCTCCGCCCAGTCCCGCCCGGCGAGCATGGCCCGGCCGAGTGCGGAGTCCGCGGCCGGTCGCCGGGAGCCCACCGCCAGGTCGAGGCGGACCACCCGCCCGGTGCCGACCACCGCGGCGCAGCGCAGGTCCGCCCCGTCGAGCACGGCGGCGGCCACCGGTTCCCCGGTCGCGGCGGCCAGCTCGGCCAGGTGCGGGTCCAGCAGCTCGGGCAGGGTCAGCGCGGACAGCTTGGCGTAGCCCAGGTCCAGCACCGAGGGCAGCAGGTGGAACACGCCCTCGTCCTCGGTGGCGTAGCCGGTCTCGTGCAGGGTGAGCAGCGCCCGCCGGGCGGTGGCCCTGGGCAGGCCGGTGGCCCGCGCGGCGGCGGCCACGGTGAGCCCGCCCGCGCGGAAGGCGCCCAGCACGGCCACTCCCCTGGCCAGCGCCGCCACGAACTCCACGCCCGGCTCGTCCTTGGCCGGGACCACCGGCGCCGGTGGCGGCACGGCCGGCGGGTCCGGCTGGGCGAGCCGGGCCTCCATCTCGCGCACCGCGTCCAGCAGCACCGGCAGCGCGGTCTCCCGGAAGGTCTCCGGGGTGTGCCTGCTGGTGTGGCTGAGCACGCTGACCGCGCCGAGCTGACCGCGTCCGCGCACCGGCGCGGCCAGCGCCAGCAGTCCGGGTTCGACCCATTCCTCGTCCAGGGACCAGCCCAGGTCCCAGGCCCGCGCGGTCCGCCGCTGGAAGGTCAGCCGCCGCTGCGGCAGCGGGTGCCGCAGCGGGGGCACCGCGGGATAGCCGTGGTCCAGCGGGTCGGCCGCCCTGGCCGCGGCCCACTCCTCGAACTGCTCGTGCTCCCAGCCCGCGGCCAGCACCACCCCGGCCGCGGTCCGGTCCTCCGGCAGCAGCCCGCCGACGTGGAAGGCCAGGTAGACCGCCCGCCGCCGGGCCGACTGGGCGACAAGGCGCACGCCGCCGACATCGGGCACGGCCAGCGAGACCGACTCGTCGAGCCGTTCGGATAGCTCGGCCAGCAACGGGCGCAGCGGGGCGATGAAGCCGGTGCCGTCCAGGTAGGCGTGGCCGAAGGTGAGCAGCCGGGGCGCGGGCAGCAGGTCGGGGCCTTCGGCGCGCAGCAGGCCCAGGTGCAGCAGGGTGTCGGCGATCCGGTCGATCGGCGAACGGGCCAGTCCGGTGAGCCTGGCCAGGTCGGCGCGCCGCAGCCGGGGCCCCTGGTGCCCGCCGATCGCGCGCAGCACCGCGAGCCCGCGTTCCAGTGGCCCGTTCTCGACCGGCACTCCTGCTCCCTCCACGGCACGAACTGTTGACGCCCTATCCGATAACACGCCAGACTGCACTGTATCCCTGACGAACAAAAGTTCGCTACACGAACACTTTCCTCCGAGGAGTTTCCCTGTGCGCACCCGTCAGCTGATCGTCAACGGCGTCGAGACACCCGCCGCGAGCGGGCGCACCGCCCCCGACCACTCCCCCTGGAGCGGCGAGGTCTACGCCCAGGTCGCCGCGGCCACCCCGGCCGACGTCACGCGGGCCACCGAAGCCGCCCAGGACGCGTTCCCGGCCTGGGCCGCGGCCAAGCCCAGCGAGCGCCGGGCGGTCTTACTCAAGGCCGCTGACCTGCTGGAAAAGCGGGCCGAGCAGGTGGTGGAGCTGATCTCCGCGGAGACCGGCGGCACCAGGGGCTGGGCCCTGTTCAACGTGGACCTGGCGAGCCAGATCCTGCGCGAGGCCGCCGCCGCGACCACCCAGCCGGTCGGCGAGGTGCTCAGCTCGGAGTTCACCGGGCAGCTGTCCCTCGCGGTGCGCGAACCGGTGGGCGTGGTGGCCGCGTTCTCACCGTGGAACGCGCCGGTGATCCTGGGCGTCCGGTCCCTCGCGGTGCCGCTGGCGGTGGGCAACACCGTGGTGCTCAAGCCCTCCGAGGACGCGCCGATCGCCGCCGGGTACTTCCTGGCCGACCTGCTGCACGAGGCCGGCCTGCCCCCCGGTGTGCTCAACGTGGTCAGCAACGCCCGCGAGGACGCCGCCGAGATCGCCCGCACGCTGATCGCCGACCAGCGGGTGCGGATGGTCAACTTCACCGGCTCCACCGGCGTCGGCCGGATCATCGGGGTGACCGCGGCCGAGCACCTCAAGCCCGCGGTGCTGGAGCTGGGCGGCAAGAACTCGGTGCTGGTGCTGGATGACGCCGACCTGGACCAGGCCGCCGCCGCGGTCAACTTCGGCGCCTTCGCCAACACCGGCCAGATCTGCATGTCCGCCGACCGGGTGCTGGTGCACCGCGCGGTGGCCGAGGAGTTCACCGCAAAGCTCACCGCCCGCGCCGCCACCCTGCACCCCGGCGCCCCCGCCGACCCCGCGACCACCCTCGGCCCGCTGATCAGCGCCGAGTCCGCGCAGCGGGTGGCCGCCCTGGTCGCCGAGACGGTCGAGGCCGGGGCCACCCTGCACACTGGCGGCGGCCCGGCGCAGGGCGCGAGCTACCCGGCCACGGTGCTCTCCGGCATCACCCCGCGGATGCGCATCCAGCACGAGGAGGTCTTCGGACCGGTGTGCACGGTGCTGACCTTCGACACCGACGAGGAAGCCGTCGCCTTGGCCAACAACACCGGCTACGGCCTGAGCACCGGCATCCTGACCGGCCACCAGGGCCGGGGCCTGGCCATCGCGCGGCAGCTGCGCACCGGCATCGCGCACGTCGGCGACCAGTCGGTGGCCGACGAGCCGCAGGCTCCCTTCGGCGGGGTCGGCCAGAGCGGCTACGGCAAGTTCGGCGGCCGCTGGGGCGTGGACGCCTTCACCACGACCCGGTGGATCACCGTGGGGCCGCAGCACAGCCAGTACCCGATCTGAGCCCGCACCTGCCCACGGCGTGGGTTGCCCGGGCAAGGCACTGTGCCACCGCGGCCGCCTGCCCGCTCGGCGGGATCACCCGCACGGGCGGGGCCGTCGCCGGATCGGATGATCAACTCTTGCCGAGGACCCGGTGACGTGTTCGGATTCCGCCGCAGCAGTGCAGGAACGTCGATGGGAGAACGCGCATGCGTCGTCGTCTCGCCCAGGTCGCGGCCACCGGTCTCGTGGTCGCCGCTGGGCGCGAACGTCGACATCAGCCTGCTGACGCTGGACCTCAACGACAACACCCTGGACATCGACCTGAACGAGGGCATCCACGGCGCCCTCTGAGCGAACCGCTCGTCACAACCCCGCCGCCGCGCGGGGTTGTGACGTTTTCCGGGCAGGAGGAAGCATGCGCAGGTGGCCCTACGTCCTGGCGCCGCTCGGCGTGCTGCTCGCCGTCCTGCTCGGCACGCTGGCCTACTACCACGAGCGGGACACCAGGGAAGGCTTCTACGAGCTCGGTGACACCGCGCAGGCCGACCGGGTGGACGTCTCGGTCTACGTGCAGCGGGTGGACGCCCCGGCCAGGGAACTGGTGCTGCAACTGCACATCACCCCGCGCGGAGCCTTCAGCGACAACGGCGACGACCGCGCGGCGGGCAAGGACCTGGTGGTGGACAGCTCCTCGGTGGCCACCGCGCCGCTGCGGTTCACCGCAGGCGAGCGCATCCCGGCCAAGGAGCTGCGGATACCCCTTGACGACGGCGTGGTCTCGGACTTCCCGTTCGACCGCTACCGCACCACGCTCTACTTCGAGGTCACCGCGGGCGGCTCACCCGTGCCGACCACGCTGAGCTACGCCGACCACGACCCGTTCTTCCTCTCCCGCGTGGTCAGCGGCGCCGCCGAGGACGGCGGGGTCAGCGCGGACCTGCTGATCAAGCGGTCCCGGAGCACGTTCATCCTGGCCTGGTTCCAGGTGATCGTGATGTGGGCGCTGGCGCTGTCGGTGCTGGCCGGGGCGCTGCACATCGTGCGGCGCGGCCTCGGCATGATCTGGCCCGCGCTGGGCTGGATGGCGGCCACCCTGTTCGCGCTGGTCGGCTTCCGCAACGCCGCTCCCGGCCTGCCGCCGATCGGCTCGATGATCGACTACTGCGCCTTCTTCTGGGCCGAGGCGGTGATCACCCTGGCCCTGGTGCTGGTGGTGGTCAAGGGCGTGCGGCAGAAGTCGTGAGCATGTTCCGGCTCGCGCCGGGTATCCCCCGGTCGACACGGGAGGCTTCATGATCGAGGTCGAACAGCGGATCGAGACCGCGCCGGGCACCGTCTTCGCGGTGCTGGCCGACGGCTGGAGCTATGGGAGCTGGGTGGTGGGCGCCTCGCACATCCGCAAGGTGGACGCCGGCTGGCCCGCGGTGGGCACCCGCATCCACCACAGCATCGGCCCGTGGCCGCTCCAGGTCGAGGACGTGACCGTGGTGCGGGAGCTGGAGCCGTCCCGGCTGCTGGTCCTGGAGGCCCGGATGTGGCCGGTGGGCAAGGCGACCGTGCGGCTGGAGCTGGCCCCGACGCAGGACGGCGCCACGGTGGTGGCGATGTCGGAGCTGGTGGACGCCGGGCCGGGCAAGCTGCTGCCGAACGCGGTGCAGGCGGCCTTGTTGCGGCCGCGCAACCGGGAGGCGCTGAGCCGGTTGGCCGACATGGCCATCGGCCGGGCCCGTCAGCCGTAGACCAACCGGTGCAGGCCCTGGATCGCCGTCTGGTACACGCCACCGGCGATCCCGTTGCGCGCCAGCGCCGCCCGCGCCGCGTTCGCGCCAGGCCCGCCGTGCACCGCGCCACCGGGATGCGCCCCGGCCCCGGCCAGGTACATCCGGTCCACCGGCGTGTCCGCCCGCCCCAGTCCCGGCACCGGCCGGAACACCAGCTGCTGGCTCAGCGCGGTCGAGCCGGCGTTCACCGAACCCTCCACCAGGCTCGGGTTGCGCCCCTGGAGGTCCGGTGGGGCCTGCACCGCGCGGCCCAGGATCCGTGACCGGAAACCCGGCGCGTGCCGCTCCAGCAACGACTCCACCAGGTCGGTGTAGCGGTGCAGCCGGTCCGGCGTCCAGTCCAGGCCCCGTGGCACGTGGAAGTAGGCCCACACCGCCTCGGTGCCGGCGGGCGAACGGGTCGGGTCGGCGGTGGTCATCTGTCCCAACAAGACGAACGGGTGGTTCGGTTCAACGCCGCAGGCCAGGTCGGTGGCGAACCGGCTCAGGCCGTTGAGGTCAGCGCCCAGGTGCACCACGGCCGCGCCGTGCGCTTCCGGGGCCAGCCACGGGATCGGTGTGGACAGCGCCCAGTTCATCTTGACCGTGGCGTCGTCGAAGGCGAACCGCGCCAGGTCCTCGACCAGCCGCGCCGGGAGCTGCTCCTCCCCTACCAGGTCCCGGTACAGCGACACCGGGTGCACGTCGGCCAGCACGGCCTTGCGGGCCCGATAGCGTTCCCCGGTCACGTCTTCCACGCCGACCGCGGTGCCGCGCGCGGTCAGCACCCGCCGCACCTTCCGTCCACAGTGGACACCGCCACCGCGCTGGTTCAGCCGCGCCACCAAAGCCGCGGTCAGCGCGCCCGCGCCGCCCTCCGGCACCGGGAAGCCGACCTCCTGGGCCAGCATGCCCAGCAGCCAGCCGAACACCGCGCTGCCCGCCGTGTCCGGGCTCAGGTCGGTGTGCATCGCGTTGCCCGCCAGCAACAACCGCGCGCCCTCACCGGCGAACCGCTCCCCGGTGTAGCCGCGCGCCGAGGACAGCGCCATCCTGGCGAACCGCAGCCCCTCGGCCACGCCCAGCGCCCTGCCCAGGGTCAGCGCGGGCCGCACCGGCGGGAACGGCCGCAGGATCGCCTCGATCAGCCCGTCGCGCACCCGTTGCCAGCGCGCGAACTCCGCCAGCCAGACCTCGCCGTCACCGGGGGCGAAAGTGCTGACCGAGGCCGCGGTGTCTTCTGGTGTGGCGCCGAGGCGGGCGGCGCGCTGGTCGGGCAGCACGTGCGCGAGCGGGTGCGGCGCGTTGCGCCAGCGCAGGCCGTGCGCCCCCAGGTCCAGTCCGGCCAGCACCGGGGAGGCCACGCCGAAGGGGTAGCAGGAGCTGAACAGGTCGTTGTGGAAGCCGGGCGCGGTGATCTCCGCGGTGCGCACCGAGCCGCCGGGGGCCTCCTCGGCCTCCAGCACCAGCACGTCCCAGCCCTGGTCGGCGAGCAGGTTCGCCGCGACCAGCCCGTTCGGGCCTGCGCCGATCACGATCGCGTCCACCTCGGTCAACGCCATGCACCCGACGGTAGCCGAGTCACCGGGTCAGCGCCGGGGCTGGTGCGCGCCACGGCGTTCCAGCCGCCGCATCACCGGCCCGGCGGTCAGCCCGTGCAGCACGACCGAGAGCAGGATCACGCAGGTCACCACCCGCCACAGCGGATCGACCGGCCCGAAGTCGGCGTGTCCCAAGGCGAAAGCCAGGTAGAACAGCGTGCCGATACCGCGCATGCCGAAGAAGGCGATCGCCGCGGCCGCCCTGGGCCGCGCCGCCCCGCCGAGCAGCGCCAGCCCGCCCAGCAGCGGCCGCACCACCAGCACCACCAGCACCGCGAACAGCACTTCCACCGGCCGCAGCCCGGCCAGCAGCCCGCTGCCCACCGCCACGCCCAGCGCGGTCAGCAGCGCCGCCACGAACAGCACCTCCAGCTGCTCACCGAAGTCGTGCAGCACCTCGTGGTAGTCGTGCGACTCGGCGTTGCCGCGCACCACGTAGGCGCAGACGAACACCGCCAGGAACCCCAGTCCGCCGGCCAGCTCGGCCAGCCCGAACGGCAGCAGCGCCACCGCGAGCAGCACAAACCCGTCGGTGTGCTCGGCCAGCCGCAGCGAGCGCGAGCGCGCCCGGAAGAACAGCCGGTGCAGCGCCTTGCCGACCAGCCAGCCGACCGCGATCCCGCAGGCCAGCGACCACACCACCTCGGTCAGCACCCAGCGCACCCCCAGCTCGCCGTGCGCCGCGAGGGTCACCGCGGCCAGCACGAACGGCATGGCCAGCGCGTCGTTGAGCCCGGCCTCCGCGGTCAGCGTGGTGCGCACCTCGTTGTCACTGCCCAGTTCCGCCTCATCCGGTCCGGGCACCTGCACCTCGGAGGCCAGCACCGGGTCGGTGGGCGCCAGCGCCGCGCCGAGCAGCAGGGCCGCCGCCACCGGCACATCGAGCAGTCCCAGCGCCAGGAACGTCACCGCGGCCACCGACAGCGGCAGCGTGATCCCCAGCAACCGCCAGGTCGATCCCCAGCCCCGCCAGCCGATCGGCCGGTTCAGCTTCAGGCCGGCGCCGGCCACCGAGACGATCACCGCCAGCTCGGTGAGCAGCTGCACGAGGTCCAGCTCCGGCCTCGGATCCAGCCGCACCAGGCCTTCGGGTAGCAAGAACACCGAGGCTCCCAGCAGCGTCAGCACCAGCGGCGCGGACAGCGCGCGGCCGTGCAGCACCCTCGGCAGCACGGCCGCGAGCAGGGCGAGCCCGCCCGCGACCGCCAGCACCAGCTCCACCCGACCTCCCGGCTTGAACCCCGAACCAGGGGATACCCGGGTAAGTGATGAGCGAACGCCAATTTTGGATCCAGTCCGCCAAGACCGCGGTGGCCGCCGTGCTGGCCTGGTTCGTCGCCGCCTGGCTGCTCAAGGTGCCGCACCCGTTCCTGGCCCCCTACGCGGCCTTCTACGTGGTCAGCGACACCGTCTACCGGTCATTCGCCAACGGCGTGCAGCAACTGGGCGCGCTGCTGGCCGGGGTGGTGCTGGCCTTCGTGGCCGGTGAGCTGATCCCCTGGCCGCTGCTCGCGCTGGGGGTGGTGGTGCTGGCGGGGCTGGCGCTGGGGCGGTGGCGGGTCTTCGGTGAGAACGGGGAGTGGGTGGCGGTCACCGCGCTGCTGATGCTCGCCTACGGCATGGCCACCGAGGAGCAGTACCTGGCGCTGCGGGTGGCCGAGAGCGGGCTGGGCGTGCTGATCGGGGCCGCGGTCAACCTGTTCCTGCTGCCACCGGCGCACCTGCGGGACGCCCGCCGGGCGCTACACGGCCTCGCCGAGAACCTGGCCCAGCTGGCCAGGGACATGGCCGAGGGCGAGGGTGCGGCGCGGGACTGGGCCCGCCGCGCCGACGAGCTCTGCGACCAGGCGCACGCCGCGCAGCGCGCCAACCGCAGGGACGCCGAGAGCACCCGCTGGAACCCGCGGCACCGCGGCCGTGACGAAGCCCATCGCAGGGCCGCCGCGCTGCGCGCGCTGTGCCGGGTCGCCGAGGAGCTGCGCCACCAGTCCGACACCCTGCGCGACCTGGCGACTCCCCCGGCGGGCTACCGCGAGCTGCTGCCACCGCTGGCCGAGGCGGTCTGCGCGCTGAGCGCCGATCCGGGCGACGCCGAGGGCGAGGTCAGGGCGGCCACCGACCGGTTGCGCGCGCTGCTGGCCGAGCGGCCGGAGCCGCACGGGCCACTGCTGGTGTCGATGGCGCACACCGCCGAGGTGCTCGCGCCTGCCTAAGATCACGCTGTGGCGTTGCACCCCGCGGTCCGGTTGGGACTCTGGCTCCTGCGGCGGGTGCGCACCCCGGAGCTGAAGTCCCTGGCCGACTACCGGGACTGGGACGCCCGCTCCTACCGGGTGATCCACCGCCTGATGGCCCGCCCGCCGGCGCCGGCCAGGGTGCTGGCCCGCCGGATCCCGGTGGACGGCGGCGAGATCCTGCTCCGGATCTACCTCCCGCACGGCCCCGGCCCGTTCCCGGCGCACGTCTTCGCGCACGGCGGCGCGTTCTGGCTCGGCTCGATCGAGGACACCGACCCGCTCTGCCGCTGGTACTGCGCGCACGCGGGGTGCGCGGTGGTGTCCGTGGCCTACCGGCTGGCCCCCGAACACCCCTTTCCGGCCCCGGCCGAGGACATGTACGCCGCCTTCCAGTGGACGCTCGCACAAGCCGCCGAGCTGCGTATCGACCCGGCGCGGGTGTCGATCGGCGGTGTGTCGGCCGGGGCCGGGCTGGCGGCCGCGGCGACGCTGATGGCACGGGACCGGGGCACCCCGCTGCCCTCGGCGCAGGTGCTGGAGATCCCGTTCGTGGACACCACGCTGAAAACCGCCGTGGACACCGGCGTTGGTCTGTCCACTGTGGACCTGCGGGGCGCGGCCGACCTCTACACCGGCGGCGGGGACGGCGGGCTGCGCGAGTACGCCTCCCCCGCGCTGGCCGCCGACCTCACCGGGTTGCCGCCGACCGTGGTGCTCACCTGCGAGTTCGACGCCCTGCGCGGCAGCGGGACCGCCTACCTCGAACGGCTGCGCGCGGCCGGGGTGCCGGTGACCTGGTTCGACCTGCCGGGACACATTCACGGCTCCAGCTACCTGACCCGGTTCCTGCCCTCGGCCCGCCGCTACGTGCACGCGGTGGTCCGTGCCCTGCGAGCCCGCCGGTAGCGGATGGCAGGATGCTCGGGGTGAGCCTGGGTGTGAGCAGGGAGCAGGGGGTCTCGCCCGTACTGGCCCGTACGGTGCTGGGACTGTGCCTGGTGGCCGCGGGGGTCGCGGCGGCGCTGGCCGGGACCGCGCTGGTGCCGGTGCCGGAGGTGCCCGGTCTGCCGCGGCCCTTCACGCTGGTGACCTTCGGGTTGCCGGTGGTGCGGGTGCTGCTGGACATCGCCGCGGTGGCCACCGTCGGGCTGAGCCTGCTGCCGAAGCTGGTGGGCATCGACGATCCGGAGCGCACCGAGGGCGTGCTGTCGGTGGCGCGCAGGCTCACCGTCTGGACCGCGGCGGTGTGGCTGGTGTGCGCGCTGGCCTCGGTGGTGTTGCAGGCCACCGACCTCGCGCCGGGCACGCTGCCCACGCCGGGGCTGGTCTACGACTACGTGCTGCTGGTCGGGGCGGGCAAGGGCCTGCTGGTCAGCGCGGGCTGCGCGCTGGGTTGCGTGCTGATCGGGCGGCTGGCGGTGCGCTTCGGCGAGGCCGTGCCCGCCGAGCTGCGGATCTTCGTCGCGGTGTTCGGCATCCTGCTGCTGCCGCTGACCGGGCACGCCTCCAACTGGCGCTGGCACGACGTGAGCATGGTGTCCATGGAGCTGCACGTGATGGGCGCGGCGGTCTGGACCGGCGGGCTCGCGGTGATCGCCACCCTGCTGCTCGGCCACGGCGAACTGCTGGCCCGCGCGCTGCCCAAGTTCTCCAAGCTGGCCACCGTGGCGCTGTTCCTGGTCGGCGCGACCGGGCTGTTCAACGGACTGGTCGAGATCGCGCTCACCCCGGGCGGCGGCCTGCCCGGCGGCCTGCTCACCAGCGTCTACGGCTGGCTGATCATCGCCAAGACGGTGTTCCTGGTGCTGCTGGCCGCCACCGGCGCGCACATCCGGTTCCGGCTGCTGCCCAGGATCGCCCGCCGGGAGCGCACCGCGCTGCTCGGCTGGGCGACCCTGGAGGTCGGCGTGATGGGCCTGGCCTACGGGGTGGCCGTGGTGCTCACCAGGGCGCCGGTGGTCAGCTGACCACGGCCGCGCCGCTGGGCAGCACCCGCCAGCCGCGGCGCTGGTGCAGCCACACCACCAGCGACCAGCCGGCCGCCAGCAGGATCGCCGCGGGCAGCGCGGAGCCGTAGTCCACCGGCGGTGCGACCAGCAGGAACCCCTGGGCGGCGACCGCGCCGTAGCCGAGGCCGACCGCGAGCAGCGAGCCGAGCAGCGGGCGCGCCCATTCCGGCACCGGCAGCAGGAAGGCCAGGTCCACGCCCAGCGCGGCCAGCACGAAGAAGAACGGCACCGCCGAGGGCGGGAAGTCGATACCGGACAGCAGCGGCCACAGCAGCGCGCGGAAGCCCACGTAACCGGCCGCGACCAGCGTGGCGGTCCAGCGACGGCCCACCATCGCCCTGGCCATGGCCAGCACCAGCAGCGCCGCGGTGCACGCCCACACCGGGTACACCCAGTCCGGCACCGGCAGCGAGAAGGCCACCAGCGAGTCCCGGTCCACCTGGGCCTTGCCGATCTGGTCGGCGGCGAACTGCAGCAGGATCGGCTCGGCGTAGGGCGTGCCGCGGTCCCAGGCGGCGATGGAGAGCACGCCGTACTCCTGGTGCTGGTTGGGGAACCACACGTTCTCCAAGAAGAACAGCCACAACAGGCCCAGCACCACCGCGCGCTGGTTGCCCTCGCGCGGCGCGCCGACCCACCAGGCCCGGATCGCGCCGGAGATCATCACCGCGGTGCCCAGGTAGAGCAGCGCGTGCGAGATGCTCCATGAGGTGATGTCCAGGCCGTTGACCCGGTGGTTGATCAGGTCCAGCGGCACCGCGGTGAAGAAGATGCCCGCGCCCCACTGCATCAGCCGCAGGCCGAGCCGGTCCGCGCCGTAGCCGGTGTAGCCGTGGAAGAGCACCAGCGCGACCACGATCGCGTTGCCGGTGATGTTGATCATGTGCGGTGGCGCGGTGTCGTCACGCAGCCACTTGAAGTGCCAGGAGACGTCCCAGGAGGCGCCGAGGACCTTGAGGAACAGCGCGACCAGCCACAGCCGGAACAGCCCGGTGAGCAGCTCCTGCGGTGTCTCCCGGCCAGGAGCGCCCCTGGTCCAGTAACGCTTCGCCAGGTCCGAAAGTCGGCTTCTCGCCCCCGTGCTCATGCCGGGATGATGCACCGCCGCGGGCCTGCCGCGCGGAAAAAGCGGCATATTCGACACCCGTGTCGGACTGTTCTCAGCGGATCGCAACCTATCCGTGATGAGCGTGATGACGGTCACGGAAGCGCACACCCTGGCGGAGCAGTGTGGGAGCCGGACAACTGTCGGGTCATGGGGAAGGCGGCCGTCGATCGGCACATTCTGGGGGCTTCTGGAGCCGGCCGAGCGTGCCGCGATGCGTTCGGCAGGCACCCGGCGGCGGTTCGCACCCGGCGCGGTGATCTGGAGCCAGGGCGAGCCGTCCCAGCACGTGTTCGTGGTGCTGGCAGGGCGGATCCGGGTCAGCACCGGCTCGGTGGCCGGGCGGGAGGCGGTGGTGGCGATCTGCGGTCCCGGCGAGATCGTCGGGGAGCTCTCCGCGGTCGACGGCCGCACCCGCTCGGCCAACGTGGCCGCGGTGGACGAGGTGGAGGCGCTGGTCGTGCCCGCCGCGCGGCTGGACCGGCTGTGCGAGCAGCAGCCGCGGATCGCCTGGGCGATGCTGCGGGTGCTGGCCGACCGGCTGCGCCAGTCCGACCGGCGGCGCGGCGAGTACACCGACGGCCCGGCCGCGCACCGCGCGGTGGCGCTGCTGCTGGACCTGGCCGAGCAGTACGGCCAGCCGGTGGCGGCGGGCGTGGAGATCGCGCTGTCGGTCAGCCAGCAGCAACTGGCCGACACCATGGCGGTGTCGCGGGAGTCGCTGGCGCGGGCGCTGCGCGACCTGCGCAAGCGCGGCTTGGTGGACACCGGGCGGCAGCGGATCACGGTGCTGGACCTCGACGGGCTGCGCGAGCTGGGCGAACAGCAGGCGTGAGCTGGCCCACCTGCCTGGAGTTCTGTGTCATCTGACGCGGAGGACCTGCGGAAACGCCATTACACCTGTACTCCTCCAGTTCGACCGGGCAGAGAGGGGTCAGGTCATGAGCCAGCAGGAACAGGTTCGCCGGGACGGGTCGACCGTGAGCAGTCGCCTGGTCATCACGCTGCTGTTCACCGTGGTGCAGGCCGGGGCGCTGGTGGTGGTGCTGGGCGAGTTCCCCGCCGAGGGCGTGCTGCGGGTGGCGCTCGCGGTGGCCCTGGCGGGGACGGTGCTCTCGGTGCTCAACGCCTGGGAAGAGGTGCTGCTCAGCTCTCGACGGGGTTGCCGGCGGGACCGCTGAAGGCGTGCTCGCGCCGCCTGCCGTCCGGGGTGTCGCCGAAGAGCCTGGCGTCCGCGTCGTCGGTCGCGGTCGCTGGCTCCACCCGGCCGTAGGTGCGGGCCTGGGCCACGCGCAGCTGCGGCAGCGCCTCGGCGTGGTGCTCGCGCAGCCAGCCCACCAGGTCCTCCCTGACCAGGCAGCGCAGGTCCCACAGGCTGGCCGCGTCGGCCGCGCTGACCAGGGCGCGCACCCGGACCAGGGTGTTGGTGGTCTGGGTCACCTGGAGCACGCAGACCCGGCCGTCCCACAGCTCGCTGGCCTCCAGCGCACGGCGCAGCTCGGCGCGCAGCGCCTCCACCGGCACGGTCCAGTCCAGGTCCAGCTCGACCGTGCCGAGCAGCTGGGACTCCCGCCGGGTCCAGTTCTCGAACGGCGTCTTCATGAAGTAGGAGGTGGGCAGGATCAGGCGGCGGTCGTCCCACAGGTGCACCACCACGTAGGTCAGGGTGATGTCCTCGATCCGGCCCCACTCCTTCTCCACCACCACCACGTCCTCGATCCGGATCGCGTCGCTGAAGGCGATCTGGATCCCGGCGAAGACGTTGCCCAGCAAGGACTGCGCGGCCAGCGCGGAGATCGCGCCGATCACACCGGCGGAGGCGAGCAGGCTGGTGCCCGCCGCGCGGGCGCCGGGGAAGGTCATCAGCATCGCGCCCACGGTGAGCACCGCGATCACCGCCACCGCGACCCGGCGGAGCAGGGTGATCTGCGTGTGCATCCGCCTGGCCTGCCGGTTGTCCGCCTGGTCCAGCCGGATCCGGGCCAGCGCGGTGTCCTCGAAGACCAGCACCAGCGCGATCACCAGCCATGCGCCCACGGCGATCTGGGCCAGGCCGAGGCCGTGCAGCACGGGTTCCCGCCAGTCACCGCTGGGCGCGCCCAGCAGCAACGACAGCTGTATGGCGGTCAGCCCGGCCAGGAACTGGGCCGGGCGGTAGGCCCGCCGGGCCAGGTCGGCCAGGATGCGCGCCCGGCGGCCGAGTCGCTGCATGAGTCGGTGCAGCAGGGCCACGGCGAGGATCGCCAGCGCGACGGCGGCCAGAGTGCTGCCGACCAGCAGCAGCACGTCGGTCCAGTACGCGGGCACAGGGCTCCTTCCGGTTCTGGGACAACGGCTCCCTGTGCGTTACCCCGTCTGGGGGACGGGCACACCTTGATCCCCATCACCCCGCCCGGCCAGCACGGCGTGTGCGAAGGCGCGCAACAGCGGGTCGCCGGACCGGTCCTGGGGCCAGGCCAGTGCGATCCGGAGCGGTTCGACGTCGGTGATGGGCCGCCAGACCAGGTCCGGGTGGGCGTAGAAGCGGGCCATCGACTCCGGGCCGATGCAGACCGCCGCGCCGGTGGCCACGCCCTCCAGCATCTCCTCCACGTTGTCGTTCTCCGGTCCCCAGCGCGGCGTCGAGCCGTCGGGGCGAGGGTTGACCGCCCACCAGTCCACCCAGGCGGCCGGGGCGCGGCGGGTCCACATCACCGGTTCCTCGCGCAGGTCGTGGATGGACACCGAGTCCTTGTCCGCCAACGGATGTGTGCGGGTGAGCGCGACCCAGCGGGACTCGGTGGCCACCGGTGCGACGTGCAGGCCGGTGGTGTCGGCGGGCAGCCACACGAACGCGATGTCCACCGTGCCCTCGCGCAGCGCCTCGGGTTCGCCACCCCAGTCCAGCCGCCGGGGCTCGACCGCGCCGGGCGCCAGCCGGGTGCGGGCCTGCCGCGCCAGCGGACCCCAGCCGGTGGCCACGAACCCGACCCGCAGCGCGCCACGCGCGGCCGCGGCGGCGGCCCGGACCAGCCGCTGGGTGCGCTGCCAGTCGGCGAGCTGCGCACGGGCCGCGGGCAGCAGCTCCGCACCGGCGGCGGTGAGCCGGATCCCGGTGCTGCCGCGGTCGAACAGCTCCACCTCCAGCCGCGCCTCCAGCTGCCGGATCTGGCGGCTGAGCGAGGGTTGCGCGAGGTAGAGCGCCTTGGCCGCGGCGGTGAAGCTGAGGTGCTCGGCGACGGCGAGGAAGTAGCGCAACAGCCGGGTGTCCACATCGGCCATGCCCGAACGGTATGGGCACGGGTATTGGACCCCGGTGAAGCGGACGCGGTTGCCTGGACGGCATGACAGAGACAACGGTGAGCCGGGCCGCGGTACTGGCCGGTGGCGCGGCAACGGTGGCTGCGGCCCTGCTCGGCGGCACGGCACAGGCGAGCACCAAGGAACACCCGCACGTGGCACTGATCCGCCGCTACTACGCCGCCTACGCCAAGGGCGACCTGAACGCGCTGCGCGAGTTCTTCGACCCCGGCATCCGGTGGACCATCCCCGGCCACCACCCCTTGGCAGGCACCAAGACCGGGGTCAAGGAGGTGCTGGCGTTCTTCACCGAGCTGGGCCGGGCCGGGTTCCGCGCGGAGGTGCTGTTCCTGGCCGCGGACGGGGACTGGGTGGTGGACATGCACCGCGGCTGGAGCACCAGCCCGCCCGGCCTGGACATCACCTGGGTGCTGGCCTACCGGATCCAGCGCGGGCGGATCGTGGCGGCGGTGAACTTCGCCGCGGACCAGCACGCGGCGGACGCCTTCTTCTGGCAGCGGTATCCCCTGGCCCCACTGCCGGACCGGCTCAGAACGCGGTGATGTCCCCCGGGGCCCGCTCCGCCCTGGTCAGCGCGCGCAGCATGGCCGGCGCGCCGCGACGGCGCAAGGCCAAGCGGCTCAACAGGTCCAGCACCGACTCCACCGCGCTGACCGGGAACTCCGGGGTGGGCACGCCGATGCTGACCGCCAGGTCGTCGGCGTGCACGGTCAGCTCCATCATGCGGGTGACCAGCAGGTCCTCCAGGGACAGCGACCACGGCCCCCAGAACGGGATGCGCACCGGCCGGTCCGGAGTGTCCGGCAGCCGCCCGGCCAGGTCCGCGATCGCCGCGTCGACCTGGTCGGCCAGCGCCGCCGGACCCTCGGTCGCGGCCTGCTCGCCGCTGTCCCTGATGCGCACGTTGAGGTCGTGGTCCAGGTCCGCGCCCACCCACTCGACCCGGCTGTAGTGCTCCAGCAGCGAAATCGGCAGCTCCGGCGGGATCGGCCCGTCCAGGATCGCGGGCAGGGCCAGGACCTGGTACGCGAAGTGCCCGGCCAGTCCGGCGACGGAGAACTCGGGCAGCGCGCTCGGTTTGTCCCAGTCGCGGGCCAGGGCCGGATCGCGCAGCAGCCCGGCGGCCACCCGCGCGGTGTCCAGGAAATCGGTCCGGCGGCTCATGGAGCTTCCCTTTCCCAGGCAGTTGCCAGGCAGCGCCCAGCGCGCTCCCACCTCCGGATCCAAGCATGTCCGCCATGACGAGCACACCCGGTTCCCACCCTTCGAAGCTCACCCTCGGCCTGGCCGCGGCGGCACTGGCCACGGTCGCCTTCGCCGGTGGGATGTGGGCCGCCACCGCCCTGGCAGCCGACTCCGAAAGCGCCGCCCCCGGCCAGCGCGGCGGCGTTCAGCTGGGTCCCGGCGGCCGCGTGCCCACTGCGGGCACGGTGGACCGGATCGAGGGCGACACGCTCTACCTCAAGGGACCCAACGGATCCGAGGTCAAGGTCACGCTCAGCGCGGACACCGCGGTGCAGCTCGGCCAGCCCGGCAAGGTCAACGACATCCAGCCGGGAGCCACCGTGACCGTGCAGGGTGAGCGGGCCGCGGACGGGTCGGTGACCGCCCGTCAGGTCACAGCGCAGAGTGCGCGCTGACCGCGATGAACGCCTCCGCGGGACGGGGCGGCCCGAGCTGCGGTCCCTGACCGGCGTCCACGCCGATCCCGGTCAGCCAGTCCAGCTTGGCCGGGCTGTCCACCCCGGAGGCGATCACCTTGACGCCCATCTCGTGCGCCAGCTCGGTCAGGCTGGCCATCACCCTGGCCACCGAGGAGCGCGGATCGGGCTCGGCGCCGAGACGCTGCACCAGCACCCGGTCGAAGCGCACCGCGTACACCGGCAGCGCAGGCAGCCGGACGAAGTCGGTGAAGTCGCGGCCGAACTCGTCCAGGGCCACCGTGACACCCATGTCGGCCAGCACCCGCAGGTTGTCCGCGGCGTCGCCGTCCTCCCGGACCACCGCGCGCAGCGGCATCCGCAACCGCAGCCGCTGCGGGGGCAGCCCGGCCTCGGCCAGCGCCTTGCGCACGCCGTCCACCAGGTCCGGGTCCTGGGACTGGTACGGGGTCAGGGTGGCCAGCACGATCGGCGGATCACCCTCCGGCGGCCGCCACTCCGCGGCGTCCCGGCAGGCCCGCTTGAGCACCCAGCGGCCCAGCGCCAGGATCAGCCCGGTGCTCTCGGCCAGCTCCACGCACTTCTGGTGCGGCAGCGGCCCCAGCTCCGGATGCGCCCACTCCACCAGCACCTCGGTGGCCATCAGCTCCCGCCCGCCCAGCCAGCGGATCGGCTCGTAGCGCAGGCTGAACTCGCCGTTCTCCACCGCGCCCGGCATCGAGGCGGCCAGCTTGAACCGAGCCCGGTCGCGGGCCTCGCGGGCCGGGTCGAACAGGCCCCACTGCGCCTTGCCACTGGCCTTGACCCGGTGCAGCGTCAGGTCGGCCGCGCGCAGCAGCTCCGCGGCCACCATGCCCTTGGCCGGGCGCTGCACCACGCCGATGCTGGCGGTGACCGCCACCCCGTAGCCGTCCAGGTAGGTCGGCTCGGTCAGCTCCTCGTTGATCCGGGCGGCCAGCGCGGGCACGTCCGGCGGGGCGGGTGAGTCCTCGATCAGGATGGCGAACTCGTCGCTGCC
This sequence comes from Crossiella sp. NPDC003009, assembly GCF_053591555.1. Lineage (NCBI taxonomy): Bacteria > Bacillati > Actinomycetota > Actinomycetes > Pseudonocardiales > Pseudonocardiaceae > Crossiella > Crossiella sp. NPDC003009. Next base: position 268,109 of record NZ_JBSFUA010000006.1, read on the forward strand.
GAAACGGGCCACCATCGCGTTGTGGCCGGCCACCGCGGCCCGCAGCCGCTGCGCGGTGGTCTTGAGCAGCTCGTCGCCGATGTGGTGGCCCAGCCCGTCGTTGATCACGGTGAAGCTGTCCAGGTCCAGGTGGCAGAGCGTGATGATCTGCCCGGCCTCGGCCCGGCCGAGCACGCTCTGCAACCGGGAGTGCAGGTACTGCCGGTTGGGCAGGCCGGTGAGCTGGTCGTGCAGCGTCTGGTGGCTGAACCGGCCCTGCAGCAGGTGCAGGTTGGTCAGGTCCTCGACCATGGTGACGTGCCCGTTGGGCCGCCCGTCCGCGTCGTGCAGCAGCGAGACGGCGAGGTAGGCGAACACGCTGTCGGCTTCCTTGCTGACCAGCCGGGTGCGGCAGCGGAACCGGTCCACCTGCTCGTCCACCAGGTGCCGGTACAGCAGCGCCAGATCGGCGGTCTCCTCCGGTGCGAACAGGTCCGGCACGGTGAGGAAGCCCAGCTCGGGCCCGGTGTAGCCGAGGATCTCGGTGAAGGCCTGGTTGACCTCGATGAAGTTGCCGTCCAGGTCGCTGATCGCGATGCCCATGGCGGAGGCGGTGAACAGCTCGCGGAAGCGGCTCTCGCTGACCCGCAGCTCCCGTTCGGCGTCCAGTTTGGCGCTGAGCAGCGCCTTCTTGAGCTCTTCCTGCTGGTTGAAGGTCAACTGGCGGACCCCTTCGGCGAAGCCCGCGGCGAACTCGGCGAGCAGCGCGGTGACCTTCGGTTCCTCTACCGAGCCCTGCCGCTCGGCCAGCTCACGGCGGCAACCCTCACCGAGCAGTTCGATGGTGCGGCGTAAGGCCAGCCTGCTGGTGATGTTGCCGAGCACCAGCTGGGCGCCGGCCCGGCCGGCCGGGCGGGGGTCGAACGGGTCAGCGGCGACCAGGTCGAGCAGTTCGTCGACCAGGTCGAGCAGCTGCTGCTCAAGCTGTTCCCGCGACAGTGGCACATAGGCGGCCGTGCTGACCGCCACCGTCCACCGCCGGGCCAGCTCGGCGCGACCCGCGGCGCTCAATCCCACCTCGCATGGCAACACGCACCAGAACCGGGCAATTACCGCCCGTAGCATATCGCGTCAGGTCACGATCACGACACGCCAGCGCCCGCCGTCCCTCCATCGAGTCTGGGCGCGTCGAGTTCGGCCAGCAGCAGCCCGCTGCGCGGCTTGGGGGTGAAGTAGGTGCTCTTGCGCGGCATCCGCCGCCCCGCCTCGTGCACCGCGAGCACATCAGCCAGCGGCACCGGCGCGATCAGCAGCTCGATATCACCGGGTTCCCGTGGCGCGGGCCGGCGGCCGCCGGGCACGGCCAGCACGCTCCGTCCGGCCGGGTCCAGCCCGAGCGCGGCCGCGATCAGCGTCTCCTCCACCGCGCTGTGGTCAATGCGCGGCAACGGTTCCCCGGCCGGGGGCGGCGGCAGCGCGACCCGCACCGCTTGGCCCTCCGCGCGCGCCAGCACGGTGCCGGGCACGGGCTCCTCGGCGGGGTCGGCCTCGGTGACGGTCAGTCCGTGCGCCCGCCAGGCCTCGGCCACCTGGGCCAGGCTCAGGCCGGTGCCGGCCAGCACCCGGTGGATCGGGCCGACCCGCAGCAGCGGTCCCGCGGTGACCAGCGCGAGCAGCCCACCCAGTCCGGCGGCCTCGGCGGCGGCGACCCGGTGGTTGCCGTCGGCCACCAGCAGCGGGTGCCGCCCGGCCAGCGCGAGCAGCTCCTCCCGCTGCGGCCCGGGACCGAGCAGCCACAGGCGGTTCCGGTTGCCGAGAACGTCCACAATGGACAGTTCGGGGTCGCCGAGCCCGGCCACGGTGGTACGCAGCGCGGCGGTCAGCTCCGCGCCGCCGCAGACCGGGACCAGCAGCGCGGAGCTGGTCAGGCAGCCCAGCTCGGCCAGCACCGCGGCGCGCTCGGCCACGATGTCCGGGTAGACCTCCTCGGTGCGCCGCACCGCGGAGCCGTGCACCTCGTCCACCTCGGCCGGGTCGGCCAGGCAGAGCAGGCCGAGGGTGCTGCCGTCCGGGCCGTCCACCTGGTAGGGCGCCACCACGTCGGCGACCCTGCGGTAGGACTCACGTTGCAGGCGGCGCAGGTTGGCGCGCGCGTCCGGCAGCACCTGGCTCAGGCCGCGGTGGTGGGCCAGCGAGTCGGGCGTGCGGTGCGGGTGCTGCACGGCGAGCAGGGTGACCCGGCCCGCGGTCTGCGCGGACAAAGCGGCCCTGACCTGGCGCGGATCGGTGAACTCGTCCACGTCGGGGCCCGGCACGGCCTCCCGCACCACCCAGGCGGTGCCCATCGCTCGCAGCATCCCGCCACCGTCCCACCCGGTGAAACGATGGTCAATCAGACCCAGGTCCGGATGTCGCAACTGTCACAGTCGTTACCGGGGAAGGTAATCTCGCTGGGTATGGGGGTTGTTTTCGGACAGCACCGGCCAGGCCGGGGAGTCAGCGCGGTGGAGAACCCGCAGCTCCCCGGCCTCGGCATGGCCAGCGGCACCCTGGCCGAGCTGCGCGAGCGGGCCGGCGGCCAGGCCGGTCTGCACGCCCCGCAGCGGATCGACTTCCACCTGATCGCCCTGGTCACCGCGGGCGCTGGCACGCACACCGTGGACTTCGTCGCGCACGAGTGCCGCCCCGGCACGCTGCTGTGGGTGCGGCCGGGGCAGGTGCAGCAGTTCACCAGGGACGACGAGCTGGAGGCCTGCCTGGTCTTCTTCGCCCCCGCCTTCCCGCCCCGGCTGCGCGCCGCGGACTACCTGCTGACCCGGCGCGGCGGCCCGGTCCGCTGGCAGCTGGCCGGCCCGGACCTGGCCGCGATCACCGCGAACCTGGAGCTGCTGGCCGCCGACTACGCGCGCACCGACACCGGCGACTACACCGCCTGGACCGAGCTGCTGCGGCACCTGCTGGCCACGCTGCTGCTGCGGATCGCCCAGCTCCCCCGGCCGAGTGAGTCCGAGCGCAACGGGAACAATCCGACCTTCGCCCAGTTCCAGCGCGAGCTGGAGCGCTTCTTCGCCCAGACCCGGCAGGTGGAGGACTACGCGGACCGGCTCGGCTGCTCCAGCAAGACGCTGACCAGGGCCTGCCGCTCGGCCACCGGTCAGGCGGCCAAACAGCTGATCGACGCCAGGGTGGCCCTGGAGGCCAAACGTCTGCTCGCCTACACCAACCTGCCGGTGGCCAACATCAGCCGCAGGCTCGGCTTCAGCGAGCCGACCAACTTCGGCAAGTTCTTCCAGCGGGAGACCGGCCAGTCCCCGTCCACGTTCCGCTCGGGGCTGCTGCGCTGACCGGTCTCACCAGTGCGAGACGGGCAGGTACATCACGCAGAAACCGAGGAACAGGCCCAGGATCGCCCACCGGCGGGGCGCCACGCTGCGGTTGAGGAAGGAGACCGCGGCGAGCACGAAGAGCACCGAGCCGAGGGTCAGTCCCACCGAGGCCACGGTGAACAGCGGTCCCGGCCACGGCTCGGCCAGGCCGTACCCGGCCAGCCCTGCCTGGGTGTACTTCAGCAGTGGGAAGGCCAGGCTGCCCCCGGCCGCGGCCCAGGCCAGCAGCAGCATCGGCCCATCCGGCACGGTGTGCCGCCACTGCCGCACGGTGGCCAGCGCCAGGACGCCGCACACCGCCCGCAGCACCGAGTCGGCCAGCACCGAGGCCAGCAGCGGCGCGTTCAGGTAGTCGCCGCTGAGCACGTGCCCGGCCAGGTCCAGGAACACCCACAGCACGTAGGCGATCACCCAGACCGCGGCGGCGTACGCCGGCCAGACGGGTCTCCAGCGCGCGGTCACCGGCCGTGGTGGCCGGTCCAGCGTGCTGACCCCAGAGTTACCTCCCCGCATATGACAACGGTGGAGCCAAACTCGGCGGAACGGAAGGTCTCCGGCGCGGAGAAAATTGAAATCACAGAAAGTAGGTGCGCACCTTACCAACCTGGGCGGCCGTTTCGGGGCTTGCATGTCAAGTGGAACTGAAATCTCGAACAAGAACCCCCTTCGGTCGGTCGGGCTCCAGCAAATCGGCCCCTACCAGGAGGTTTAACCGTTTCGTACGGTCGGTGAGATCCCGGCTCCTCTGAGCCACCGGATAACCGTTTCAGTACCGGCGGGAGACCTCATTTGCCCAGAAGAACTCGAACCACCTGGTTCGCCAGGGTGGCCGTGCTGGCGGCGGTGGCCGCCTCGATCGTGACGGTGGCCACGTTATACGCACAGTCACCATCCGCGGATGAGTCGGGCCGGCCCCGGCCCGTGCCGCACGCGCCCGTGGCACCGGGCGCCGGAGCAGGCGACCCGCTGCCGCCCGCACCGGAGCCTGCGGTCGCCGCCGAGGTGCGCACCGCCGCCGCAGGCAAGGTGCTCGCGCACGGCAAGGGCGTTGTGGTGGACGAGGTGGCCGTGGCCGAGCGCGGCCGTCCGCTGCGCAGGCTCACCGTCTCGGCCGCCTTCGAGGTCCGCGCGCTGGACTACGTGCTGCTCATCGACGGCAAGCCGGTCGGCAGGGGCCTGCTGACCGAGAACCTGGACGCGGCCAGGGCCGTGCTGCCCGAGGACGTCCAGCTCAAGCCGGGCGCCACCGTGACCTACCGGTACGGCGACGAAGCGCCGGTCACCGTCGGCACGCTGACCATGGGAGGCCCGCGATGAGGCGCCTGCTCGCCGCGGCCCTGCTCACCCCGCTGGCCGCCACCATGCTCGTCGCGGGCACCGCGCAGGCCGCGCCAGCCGACGTGCCGGACCCGTTGGTCAACGGCACGCACCAGGTCAGCGAGGCCCCCTACGACCTGGGCGACAGCGCCTACACCCCGCCGGGGTTCGCCAAGCCGGTCGAGCTGGCCGGGCAGGTGTACTACCCGAGTGACGCGGCCAAGGGCCCGTACCCGCTGGCGCTGTTCCTGCACGGCAGGCACGCCACCTGCATGTCCGCGCCCACCGGCGGCAGCGCCTCGCTGGCCTGGCCGTGCACCCAGGGCAGGCTGCCGATCCCCAGCCACCGCGGCTACGACTACGCCGCCCGCGCGCTGGCCAGCCACGGCTACGCGGTGGTCTCCATCAGCGCCAACGGCATCAACGCGGTGGACAACTCCGACGCCCAGTACGGCATGGTCGCCCGTGGCCACCTGGTGCTCAAGCACCTGGACCTGTGGCAGGAGTGGCGGAACCAGCCCGGCGCGCCGATCCCGCAGGAGGCGGTGCGCTCCTTCGACCTGGGCAAGATCGGGTTGATGGGGCACTCGCGCGGCGGTGAGGGCGTGGTGCGGGCGGTGGAGCTGAACTCGCAGCGGCCGCAGCCGTACGCGATCAAGGCGATCCTGCCGCTGGCGCCGACCGACTTCCACCGGCGGATCCCGCTGAACCTGCCGGTGGGCACGCTGATCCCGACCTGCGACGGCGACCTGTCGGACCTGCAGGGCGTGCACTACTACGACGACGCCCGCTACAGCGACGCCAACGACATCGGCGTGCACACGATCTTCACCGTGCTGGGCGCCAACCACAACTACTTCAACACCAACTGGGCGCCCAGCAGCGGCCTGGCCGGTTCGCTGGATGACTGGCGTTCCGCCAACACCAGCTCGCAGTGCCACCCCTCGCAGTCCACCCGGCTGACCGAGGAGCAGCAGCGCAAGGTCGGCAACGGCTACCTGGGCAGCTTCTTCCGGCACTACCTCGGCGGCGACGCGGCGTTCGCGCCGCTGTGGAAGGGCGAGGTCGGCACCCCGGCCTCGATCGCCCCGGCGACGGTGCTGGTCAGCTACCACGCGCCGAGCCAGAACAACCGGCGGCTGGACATCAACCGGTTCGCCGCGGCCGACTCCGACAAGGTCAACCAGCTGGGCGGCCAGGTGGTCCCGGGCGGCACGCTGACCTCCCGGCTGTGCGGCGGCACCGCGAGCACCGCGGACGCCTCCTGCCTGAACACCAAGCAGACCAGCCGTCAGCGGGAACCGCACCGCGGCTGGGGCACGCTCGGAGTCTCGTCGCAGCGGCTGCTGTGGGGGCACATCTCGGACACGCTGAGCAACACGATTCCGGTGGCGTACCAGGACGTGCGCAAGTTCAGCGCGGTGCGGTTCCGGGCCGCGGTGGACTTCACCGACCCGGCCAACCCGGCCGGGGTGGCCCAGGACCTGCAGGTCGTGGTGACCGACCGGGCCGGCGGGCGCAGCTCGGTGCCGGTGGCGCAGTTCGGCAAGGCCCTGGACTACCCGCACGTGCCGCCGGGCACGCCGGATGTCATCCCGCACCTGCTGTTCAACCAGGTCCGGGTGCCGCTGAGCGCGTTCAGCGGTGTTGATCTGTCCCGGGTGGACAGTGTGTACCTGGCGTTCAACAAGACGCCGAAGGGCGCGATCGCGTTGGCGGACCTGTCCTTCTCTGATTGATCGACCACTCACTGACAGCCCCCGGTTTCCGTGCCGGGGGCTGTCGGCTGTGCGGGGTCAGTCGCGGGCGGCGCGGCCCAGCCCGCGGTCAGCCAAGGGCAACCCGGCTCAGCCAGCGGGTCACGGGCGGTCCGGCCCAGCCTGCGATCAGCCCAGGGCGGCCCGGCTCAGTCTGCGGGCCGCCTCCGCCAGCTCCGCGAGGTCGGCGGCGGCCGCGAAGCTCAGCCGCAGGTGCGGTCCCGGCGGCTCGGCGGCGAAGTGGCCGCGGCCGGACACCACTGTCACGCCTTGGTCCCTGGCCCCGCGCACGACGTCCCGCTCCGCGCGGTCCAGGCTGAGCCAGAGGTGCAGGCCGGTCGACGGCTGGCTGACTGTCCACTGTGGAGTCTCGCGCGCGAGGGCCGCGGCCAGGGTGGCGCGGCGGTCGGTGAGGGCGGCGGAGAGGGCGCGCAGGTGGCGGTCCCAGGCCGGGGTGCTGAGCAGTTCGAGGGCGGCTTCCTGGAGGGGGCGGGGCAGGAAGAAGTCGTCGACGAGCCTGGTGGCGCGCAGGCGTTCCAGCACCGGGCCGCGGGCGATCAGCGCGCCCACCCGCAGGCTCGGGGCGGCGGGTTTGGTGAGCGAGGTCAGGTAGACCACGGTGCCGTCCGGGTCGTCGGCGACCAGGGGTGGCGGGGGCGGGGCGGCGTGGCCGAGGTGGCGGGCGAAGTCGTCCTCGATGACGAAGGCGTTGGCGGCGCGGGCCAGTTCCAGGACTTGGCGGCGGCGGTCGGTGGCCAGGGTCGCGCCGGTGGGGTTGTGGCAGCCGGGCTGGAGGTAGAGCAGGCGGGCCCCGGTGCCGAAGGCGTCGGCCAGCAGGTCGGGGCGGATCCCGTTGGCGTCCAACGGAACCGGCACCGGCCGCAGCCCGGCGGCGCGGGCCGCGGCGAGCGCGCCCTGGTAGGTCGGGGACTCCACCAGCACCGGGCTGCCCGGCACGGCCAGCGCGCGGAAGGCCATCGCCAGCGCGCCCTGGCCGCCGCCGGTGACCAGCACGTCCTCGGGGCCGAGGTCGCCACCGGCCATCCTGGCGAACAGGGTGCGCAGCGGGGCCAGGCCCTGCGAGGGGGCGCGGTCCCAGGCGTCGGGGCGGCGGGCGGCGCGGGCCAGCGCGGCGGCCAGGGCGCGGGTGGGCTGCAGGGACGGGTGCAGGTAGCCGCCCGCCATGGTGATGGCGCCGTCCGGGGGTGCGCTGAGCAGGTCGGTGACGGTGAGCGGGTCGAGCGGGCGGCTGGGCAGGGTCACGGTCTGCCAGGAGGTGTCGCCGCGGGCGGGCGTGGCCCGGCGGGGTGCGACGAAGGTGCCGGTGCCCGGCCTGGTCTGCACCAGCCCCTCGGCGGCCAGTAGCGCTACCGCCCTGGCCACGCTCACCGGGCTGACGCCCAGCTTTCGCACCAGGTCGCGGCTGCTCGGCAGGCGTTCGCCGACCGCGAGCCGGGCCACCTCGGTGCGCAGCCGGTCCGCCAGCCAGGTCACGGTGCTACTCTCGGACATGAGAGACAACGATAGCGCTATCGCAATGGATCTGGCAGCGCTACGGGCGGACACCCCGGGTTGCGAGTCGGTCATCCACTTCAACAACGCGGGCTGCGGACTGCTCGCCCGGCCGGTGCTGGCCGCCATGCACGAACATCTGGACCTGGAAGCCCGGATCGGCGGCTACGAGGCGTCGGCGGCGCGGGCCGGGCAGGTGCGCGACTTCTACGCCGCGCTCGCCGAGCTGATCAACTGCCGCCCGGAGAACATCGCTTTCGCCGGTAGCGCTACCCACGCCTACACCAAGGCGCTGTCCGCGATCCCGTTCCAGCCCGGTGACGTCATCCTGACCACCCGCAACGACTTCATCTCCAACCAGATCGCCTTCCTGGCCCTGCGCAAGCGCTTCGGCGTGGAGGTCGTGCACGCGCCCGACCACGCCGACGGCACCGGCGTGGACGTCGAGGCGATGGCCGCGCTGATGCGCACCCGCCGGCCCCGGCTGGTCGCTGTCACCCACGTGCCGACCAACTCCGGCCTGGTGCAGCCGATCGCGGAGATCGGCCGCCACTGCCGGGAGCTGGACCTGTTGTACCTGGTGGACGCCTGCCAGACGGTCGGCCAGTTCGAGCTCGACGTGGCCCAGATCGGCTGCGACCTGCTCTCGGCCACCTGCCGGAAGTACCTGCGCGGCCCCCGCGGCTCGGGCTTCCTCTACGTCTCCGACCGGGTGCTGCGCGAGGGCTACGAGCCGCTGTTCATCGACATGTACGGCGCCCGCTGGACCGAGCCGGACCGGTATGAGCCGGTGGCCTCGGCGGCCCGGTTCGAGGAGTGGGAGTTCCCGTACTCGACCCTGCTGGGCTGCGCGGCGGCGGCCCGCTACGCGCTCAAGGTCGGCATGGCGGAGGTGGAGCGCTACTCCCCCGCCCTCGGCGCGGACCTGCGCGCCCGGCTGGCCGAGGTGCCGGGGGTGCGGGTGCTGGACCGAGGACCGCGGCTGTCCGCGATGGTCACCTTCGCGATCGCCGGGTGGGATGCCGCGGCGTTCAAGGCGGCCCTGGACGAGCGCGGGATCAACTCGGCGCTGAGCTTCCGCGAGTTCGCCCAGTTCGACTTCCGGGACAAGCAGGTCGACTGGGCGCTGCGCCTGTCCCCGCACTACTACAACACCGAGGAGGAGGTGGCCACGGTCGCGGCCGCCGTGGCCGAACTGGCGGCCTGACCCGGTGGCGTCCCGGGCGCGACCCTGCCGCGCGCCCGGGGCACCGCGGGTCTCAGGGGAGCAGCAGGCCGTTCTTGCCCGCGCGGGCGTCCTCGAAGCGCTTGCCGACCTCGGTCCAGTCGACGATGTTCCACAGCGCGTTGATG